>JARLHC010000013.1 GCA_031292455.1 Ignavibacteriaceae bacterium | reverse complement strand
TTTTTTCCCTTTAAGCCCCCAAAACTCGTTTTTAAGTATGTCTATTTCCTTGTCTCAATATAATATTATTGGTTTGCCATTAAATTGTAACAATTTTTTACAAACAACAACTCCCCTGATTTCTAATGGAATATTTATGAATTACCTGTCATCGCTGATTCCTTAAAGCGACTATAAAGCGACATTAAAGCGACTGTAAAGCGGTTTCGGGAAACTTGATTTTATTTAATAGGTTTGAAATAATCCCCCTTCCGTCCCTTTCCCCTTTAACTTTTTGTCATTTATGTAGGCAACAAGTTTAATGCCAAATCACACCCTCTGTTTTTGGCAAATTCTTCAGTATCAGCCGTTTTTCTGCTTTTTCATTATTAAGAATTTCAGTATCTCTCCCCTTTATCAAAAATAAGAATTCTTTCAGAAAACGTAAATTTCACCCACCACTCACATTATTCCCTCCAAATACAAAAATAATGTTTCTGTCTTTATTTAAAACACATCTTCTTGCTTATGGATATAATTAATGCTAATTTTACGCTCTCTAGTTCGCCCTCTCAAGGGCGATTTTTATTTGTATGAATTTAGAAGAAAAAAATATTTATAATATCGCCAACGGGATCATAGAAGATAAAAAATTCTTTATGGTCGATTTCGTCTTTAGAGGTAATCCTAAAGAATGGATCATTGAAATATTTGTTGATGGCGAAAAGAATGTAACAGCTGAGGATCTGGCTGAATTAAATCGTTTAATTAATTCAAGAATTGAAGACAATGTCCTTCTTAACTCAAGGTACCGCTTGGATGTATCCTCTCCCGGTATTGAGAGACCGTTAAAATTCTTAAAACAGTTCCCCAAGCACGTAAACCGTAAGTTTGATGTAAGCTATTTTTCAAATGATGAAACAAAAAAACTTTCGGGAAAGTTGGTCAGAGTGGAAGGAGATACTCTTGTTTTCCTTTCAAATCAGAATGAAATCAGTATAAATTTTAATAACATTAAAAAAGCTAAAGTAATAGTAAGTTTTTCCTAAACTGGAGGTCGTTTAATGAATTTCGATATTGTTGAATCCTTTGCCCAGATGGTAAGAGATAAGGGAATAGATAAGGATGTTCTTGGTGGCATTCTTGAGGAGATATTTGGTCTACTTGTAAAAAAGAAATATGGCGAGGAAGCTAAATTTGATGTCGTCGTTAATATGGATAGGGGAGATATTGAAATATTTCTTGAGAGATCAGTTGTTGATCAGGTAACCGATCCTAATACCCAAGTCAGTCTTGAAGAAATCAACAAAAAAGGAAATGAGGATGAACTCGAGGTCGGGGACGATTATGTCGAAAAAATTGAACTCACAAGCCTTGGTAGAAGATTGGTTACTTTAGCCAAACAAAGCCTTAATCAGAAAATACGTGAACTTGAAAAAGATATTATTTATAATGAATACAATGAACTCCTTGGCGAGATTGTTGTCGGCGATATTTATCAGATCCGCAAAAACGATATCCTGGTAAATCATAATAAGAATGAGCTGTTGCTTCCACGCAATGAGCAGATTCCTTATGAAAGATACAAAAAGGGTGAAACTATCCGGGGTATTGTTAAGGAAGTTAAGAAAGGTAACTCTGGACCCTTGATCATTATTTCAAGGTCTGATAATATGTTTCTCCGCAGATTATTTGAGATCGAAATTCCGGAAATATATGACGGTATTATTGAACTTAAAGCTATTGCCCGCGAACCCGGGGAAAGAGCAAAAGTAGCTGTCGAATCAGGCGATAAAAGAATTGATGCTGTAGGCGCTTGTGTCGGAATGAAAGGAGTTAGAATTCATGCAATAGTTAGAGAATTAAACAACGAGAATATCGATGTAATAAACTATTCTGAAGATCCTTTGGTCTTTATCCAGAGATCTCTTGCTCCTGCTAAACTCAAGAAGATTGATATAGATACACATGCAAAAAAAGCTGTTGTAACCGCAGACAGTGACCAGGTTTCCTTGATCGTAGGTCGCAATGGAGTGAACATACGTCTGGCTATGAAGCTTACAGGTTACGAAATTGAAATATTAAGAGAAGAAAAACCGTTCGAAGAGTATGAAGAAGACATCGAACTTATCGATATAAAAGAAGAGCTCGGAAATGATATTTATGAATTGCTGATAAATCATAGGTATGATACAGCGATTGAAGTTCTTACCGCTGGTCCTGAAAAATTAAAAGAAATTGAAGGGCTTGATGATGAGAAGATTGCCTTCATTATAGAAACAATTAAATCGCAGTTTGAAGAAGAAGAGTAGCTAAAACAGGTATTTTATTTATGACCGATGAAACTAAAAGTAAAAAATTAAGAGTTTATAAGTTAGCATCTGAAATCAATATTTCGGCTGAACAGCTTGTAGAGTTTTTACAAAAGAAGGGGCATGTTGTAAAATCGATACAATCTATTTTATCCGATGATATGATTGTTGAAATAAATAATCATTTCAAAAAAGATATTGAAAAAGCAGAAAAGCATTATAAGAAAATTGCGGATTTCAACAAGAAACGAGTCGAAAAGGGGGAGGAAGATGACAAGAAATCTGCAGCTAAACATGAAGAACAAATATCTGAGGTTGAATTAGTATCGGAGAATATTCCTCAGGAACCGGAATCTACTTCTGAAGTTGAACTTGAAACCTTAGAAGTGATTGATGAAGAGTTAAATCAGAAACCCGGTGATCTGAGTACAGAGAAAATTGAAGAAGTTTCTGAAGAGGCTCCGGAAGTTGGAGATACTTCTGAACAGGTTCCTGATACTAAACAGTTACCTGAAGAAACTCCTGTTCGATTAGAACCAGCTGAACAAAAACCGGATGTAAAAGTCTTTATTACACCTAAGGATGCAGAAGTTGCTAAAAGAAAAGGACTTACTGTTGTCGGCAAAATGGATCTTGGTGAAACCAAATCTCAACCGAGATATCCTGATAGAAGATCTTCTGCAGGACCTGTTGCTTCTGTTTTAATAACTGATCAGGATAAAGATAAAACCATAATAAAGAAAAAGAAAAAACCTAAAACAAAGAAAAAGGTTGAAGATGTTGTCGCGGATGAAAGTCCGGTTGTTAAAAAAAGAAAGAAAGTTAAGAAATTTGAAATAGATCAGAAGGAAGTTAAAGAAGCAATTCGAAAAACCCTCCTGAGTATGGATGATTCTATCGTTTCGGGACGTGCTAGTGTCAGGAAAAGGAAAAGAAAAGAACGTGAAGCTGAAGAGGAAAGACAGCAGGAATTAAGAAATATTGAAGAAGCTAAAATCAAGGTTACCGAATTTATTGCAGTTAATGAACTGGCTAACCTGATGGGAGTTCCGGTCGGGGATGTAATTTCAAAATGTATAGAACTTGGTCTTATGGTTTCAATTAACCAAAGATTGGATGTGGAAACTATTACCCTTGTTGCCGATGAATTCGGATTTGAAGTTGAATTCCAGAAAGAATACACCTCAGAAATACTCGAGGACATAGTTGATCCTCCTGAAACTCTTAAGTTCAGGTCCCCGGTAGTAACCATAATGGGACACGTAGATCATGGTAAAACATCTCTTCTCGATTATATCCGAAGGACAAATGTTGTCGCGGGTGAATCAGGCGGCATTACTCAGCATATTGGCGCTTATAGAGTCGACGTAGGAAATGGAAAAACTATAACATTTCTTGATACTCCTGGTCATGAAGCGTTTACTGCAATGAGAGCCAGAGGAGCCCAGTTAACCGATATTGTTGTTTTAATTGTCGCTGCCGATGATGCGGTAATGCCGCAGACAATTGAAGCTATAAATCATGCCCAGGCAGCAAGAGTTCCGATTGTAATTGCAATAAATAAGATTGATAAGCCGGGCGCAAATATTGAAAAAATTAAGCAGCAGCTTGCTGATCGGAATATCCTTGTCGAATCATGGGGCGGAAAATACCAATGCGTCGAAATCTCTGCAAAGACAGGGTTAAATGTCGATAATCTTTTGGAAGTAATCCTGCTTGAGTCAGAACTCTTGGATCTTAAAGCTAATCCTGATCGTATTGCCAGGGGAGTTGTCATCGAATCCGAACTTGATAAAGGAAGGGGTATCCAATGTACTATACTTGTCCAAAAAGGAACCCTTCGTATAGGAGATCCTTTTGTAGCGGGTATTTATTTCGGTAAGGTCCGTGCTATGTTTGATGAAAGATTAAATAAGGTAATTGAGGCACCCCCCTCTACACCTGTGCAGGTGTTAGGATTTGAGGGTTCGCCTCAGGCCGGCGATACTTTTGTGGTAGTTGAGTCAGAAAGAGCATCGCGTGAAATATCAATTAAAAGACAACAGCTTAGAAGAGAACAGGATCAGAAGCAGGTTCATCATATTACCCTTGATGAAATTGCTCAGCAAATTAGTATGGGTGGAGTTAAAGAACTCCCCTTGATAGTAAAAGGAGATGTTGACGGATCTGTCGAAGCACTTTCTGATTCATTAATGAAACTCTCAAATGAAGAAGTTATAATAAGAGTAATCCATAAAGGCGTCGGAGGTATTTCAGAAAATGATGTGCTTCTTGCCGCTGCTTCGAATGCTATTATTATTGGCTTCCACGTAAGACCGAATGTAAATGCAAGAAAACTTGCAGAATCTCAAAATGTTGATATCCGTCTTTATGCAGTCATTTATAATGCAATTAGTGAAGTTAAATCTGCCCTGGAAGGTCTGTTATCACCTGTATTATCCGAAGAGGTTGTTGCCACTGTAGAAATAAGAGATACATTCAAAGTTCCTAAATTAGGCACTATTGCAGGCTGTTATGTTCAGGATGGGAAAATTACTAGAAATAGTAAAATTAGACTTATCAGAGACGGAATCGTTGTTCACGAGGGAGAAATCGGATCTCTAAAAAGATTTAAAGATGATGTACGTGAAGTTGATGCAGGATATGAATGCGGACTCAATCTCGCTAACTTTAATGATATTAAAGTTGGTGATATTATTGAAGCATTTAAGATTATTGAAACTAAAAAGAAATTGCTCTAACTGAATAATATTGTTAGTTATACTGATGCCGGAATATTTCGGCATCTTTGTTTTTTATGAAGAGGTCAAGAATTAAATATGTCTCATAGAATTGAGAAAATAGAACATCTAATTAAAGAAGAAATAAGTCTGATATTTTTAAATAAAATGCAGGACCCGGCTTTGAGTCTGTTGACTATAACAAATGTCAAAGTAAGTCCCGACCTAAAACTTTGTAAGATCTATTTATCGGTTTTTGACAAAGATAAGAGAGAATTAGTACTTCAAAAAATTAAGACATCCACAGGTTATTTAAGATCAGAACTTGCCCAAAGAATCAGGATAAGGTATATCCCGGAATTAAAGTTCTTTATTGATGATACCGCAGATTATGTGGAAAAGATTGAGAACCTGATAAAAAAGATCCATGATGATGATAGACAAAGAGAGAGTTGACTTTAACGGTTTGGATTTCCACGCCGGGGAGGAGATTCTTATTGACAAACCATTTGGATGGTCTTCTTTTAAAGTTGTTTACCAAATAAGAAATGCAATCGGTTGGCTGAAAATAGGTCATGCAGGCACATTGGACCCCTTTGCTACCGGTTTATTGATTTTATGCACTGGCAAAAAGACAAAGTCTATTTCTGATTTTCAGGATCTTGAAAAAACTTATGTCGGAACAATTACTCTGGGTAAAGCCACGGCATCGATGGATCTCGAAACTGAAATTCTCTCTGAAAAACCTTTTGAGCATATAACCGAAGCTAACATAAATCTTCTTAAAGAGGAATTCACTGGTAAAATTATGCAGGTCCCGCCAATGTATTCGGCTGTAAAGCAAAAAGGTAAAAATCTTTATAAACTTGCCCGTGAAGGAAAAACTGTTGAACGTCAGGCACGGGAGATTAATGTATCTGACTTTAAAATTATAAGTATTAATCTTCCGGAAATCCATTTCGAAATTAAATGCTCTAAAGGAACTTATTTGCGTGCAATAGCTAATGATTTCGGTGAAAAGCTTGGTTGTGGAGGTGTTTTAAGCTCTTTAAGAAGAACTAAAATTGGCCAATTTTCTGTTGATGATGCGATCTCTGTCGAAGAGTTTAAGAAAAGGTTAAAAATATCAATTTCAATTGAACAAAAAAAAGAATATATTTACTAATTTTAGAAGGAATTGTAGTTTTTAACATGCGGATTTTTAATGATCTTTCAACTTTGCCTAAGGCAGAAAATACCATTTTAACATTGGGTATTTTTGATGGGGTTCATTTAGGGCATAAGAAAATTATTGAAAAATTAAAGAAAAAATCTGCCGTATTAAACTGCAGGAATATCGTTATTACTTTTTCTCCTCATCCTCGTAATGTTATCAGCGAAAATGGAAATATAATGCTTTTAACCACTATCGAGGAAAAAATTAAATTATTTGAGGAAATTGGCATTGAAAACCTTCTGATTATAAATTTTACTAAGGAATTTTCTCAGCTTTCCTCTGAAATGTTCTTTAAAGAATATATCATTGAAAAAATTGGAATTAAAGAAATAATTGTAGGATATGACCATCATTTCGGTAAAGGAAGAAGTGGTGATGTAAATACTTTGCGAAAAATGGGAGTAGAATTCGGATTTGATGTAACAACTGTTGAACCATTCAAGATCAACGATGAAGCAGTTAACAGTACAAAAATCAGGAAAGCTTTATCTGAAGGGAATATAAAAGTTGCAAATTCTTTTCTGGGGAGAGAATTCTCATTTGGCGGTACTGTTGTCGAGGGAGATAAAAGAGGCAGACAGCTTGGTTTTCCAACTGCAAACATAAGAATTGATAATGATGAAAAACTCCTTCCATCACTTGGAATTTACGCAGTTGAATTCTTGTTTGATAATGAAAAATATAAGGGTTTATTAAGCATAGGAATTCGTCCGACATTTTATAATTCAGGGGAAATTGTACCTGAAGTATATTTATATGATTTCAACAGGGATATTTATAATAAAAAAATAACAGTGAAAATTATTGATTGGGTAAGAGGGGAAGAGAAATTTCCGTCTGCTGAAGCGCTGGTTGAGCAAATGCAGAAGGATAAAATTAAAGGACTTGAGATTTTTAAAAAAGCAAGTTAATTGATTAATCCCGGTAGGTTCTGGGATTATATTGTATAAATAAATAAGGATAAATAAAATGACCAAAGAAGAAAAACTTGAAATAATCAAGAAATTTGGAGTTTCGGATAAAGACTCCGGCAAATCAGAAGTTCAGATTGCTTTAATAACAAAGAGATTAAATGACCTGACTGACCATTTTAACGTGCATAAAAAAGATCATCATTCAAGAAGAGGTCTTATGCAGCTTGTAGGTAAAAGAAGAAGATTGCTCGACTATTTAATGAAAAAGGATATCGAGAGATACAGAGCAATAATTAAAGAATTGAACATAAGGAAATAAAGGATTTTAAATGATTGTTATAAAAGAAGCTGAGATAGGTGGTAAAATATTATCGTTGGAGACCGGAAGATTTGCCAAACAGGCTAATGGCGCCGTTATGGTTAGATATGGAGATACAATGGTCCTTGTTACTGCGGTTGCCTCCGAAGAAGCAAAAGAAGATCAGGACTTTTTCCCTCTTCAGGTTGAATATAGAGAAAGAGTTTCTGCCGCTGGTAAATTTCCCGGCGGATATATTAAAAGAGAAGGAAGACCTACTGAAAAAGAAATATTAAGTTCACGCTTAATAGATCGCCCCATCAGGCCTTTGTTCCCGGATAATTTTACTAATGAAACACAGGTCATTGCATTTGTTCTCTCATATGATGGTGAAAATGATCCAGATGTTCTTGCTGCCGTAGGTGCTTCAGCTGCATTGGGTATTTCTCAAATCCCGTTTGATGGCCCGATCGGTGAAGTAAGAATCGGAAGAGTAAATGGTGAATTTATCTGTAATCCAACTCATCAGCAGGTCATTGAAAGCGATATCGAACTCGTTGTAGCAGGAACCTCTGATTCGATCATGATGGTAGAAGGCGAATCCCATGAGGTTAGTGAAGATGATCTCCTTAACGCTCTTAAATTAGCTCAGGCTGAAATTAAAAAAATTGTGCAGCTCCAGAAAGAATTAATGAATGAAGCAGGTAAAGTTAAATGGGAGATTAGCGCAAAAACAATTGACGAGGCTCTGAATAATGATGTTTATAATTTGGCTTATCCTAAATTAAAGGAACTCGTTTATTCAATCCTGGCAAAGGAAGAAAGAAGCTCTGCTAATAAAGAGTTGGTAAAGTCAGTTACTGAAACTCTGTCTGAAAAATATCCTGAACAAGAAAAAGTTATTGGTGGGATTATACACGATCTTGAGAAAGATCTTATGCGTAAACGTATTCTTGAAGAGGGCATTCGGTTAGACGGCAGAAATACTAAACAAATAAGAAATATTTCCATTGACCTCGGCGTTCTCCCAAGGACACATGGCTCAGCTCTTTTTACAAGGGGCGAAACTCAGAGTTTGACTTCTGTAACTCTGGGAACAAAAAGCGATGAACAGAATATTGAGGGACTTCTCCAGGAATATTCCAAGAAATTCATGCTTCACTATAATTTTCCTCCGTTCAGCGTTGGTGAGGTTGGAAGAATGAGTGGAGTAGGACGAAGAGAAATTGGTCACGGAAACCTGGCTGAAAGAGCATTAAAAATAATGTTCCCGGAAAACGATTTTCCATATACTGTTAGAATTATCTCCGATATACTTGAATCAAACGGTTCTTCTTCCATGGCATCAGTTTGTGCCGGTTCCCTTGCACTTATGGATGGGGGCGTCCCGATGAAAAAAGCTGTTGCTGGGATAGCAATGGGACTGGTTAAAGAAAATGACAAATTTGCTATTCTTTCAGATATTTTGGGAAATGAAGATCATCTGGGAGATATGGATTTTAAAGTTGCAGGCACAAAAGAAGGCATCACTGCTTTCCAAATGGACATTAAGATCCAGGGAATCTCATTTGAAATTATGGAACAGGCTCTGAATCAGGCAAAAGAAGGAAGACTTCATATCCTTGGTATAATGAATGAAGCAATTTCAAAACCAAATGAAAGCCTCTCCCCGTATGCACCCAGATTATTAACCATAAAGGTTGAACAGGATCAAATAGGTATGATTATCGGTCCCGGCGGGAAAGTCATACAGGGTATGCAGAGAATGTTTGGTGTCGAAATCAATATTGAAGATGACGGCACTGTCAGTATTGCCTCTCCAAATAAAGAAAATGCTCAACGTGCAAAAGATCATATTAAAAGGATGACATCCAATCCGGAAGTCGGTGAAATATATGAGGGTGTCATTACAAAGATCATGGATTTCGGTGCATTCGTTGAAATTATTCCGGGTAAAGAAGGTTTGCTCCATATTTCTCAGATTGATAATAAACGGGTTAACAAAGTAACTGATTATTATAAGGAAGGTGATAAGGTTACTGTAAAACTCATAAAAATTGAAAATGGCAAATTTTCTCTGAGCAGGAAAGAGTTATTAAAACCGGAAGGCACAAATATAAGCGAAACTCCTAAAGAAGGTTGATCCTAAGTCTTTTTTAAGGATTACAATTATATATTATGAAAGCTTGAATGAGTATGAGAAATATTCATTCAAGCTATATTTATTAGATTTTTTAGATGACTAAACAAATTTGCCCTGTTGCGGAATTATATGTGATAAATCTCTTTATTTTATTTTTATTAAATGCTGATAAAGAAACCAACATATCATCACCTTCCTGCTGTTTTCCTCAATCGGGTATAATAATTTTTAATTTTATTTATATGAAATATTATATTTCATTAACAGAGTTTGTTCTTTATGACAAAAGAAATAATTATAAATTCTTCCACAACGCAGACACGTGTAGCAATCACGGAAGATGGGTATTTAGCCGACTTTTTTGTTGACTATCCTGAAAATAGAAGAATGGTGGGGGACATTTATCTTGGTAAAGTCGCTAGAGTTTTACCTGGGATAAAAGCAGCCTTTATAGATATTGGAATGAAGCATGATGCATTCCTTCACTTTTCCGATATAGGAGAAAATACTCAGCAGCTTCAGGATATGCTTGGTGACGATTCTGAGGTGGATGAAGATGAAGATGAGGATTCCCCTCCGGCTCATCCCAGACCAAACAGAGATGAGAATCGTCAGCCCGTAATTCCGAAACTTGCTAAAGGGCAGGATATATTAATCCAGATTACAAAAGAGCCCGTTAACAATAAAGGGGTACGTGTAAGTTCCGCCATATCCCTTCCCGGTAGATTCTGTGTCCTTCTTCCGTTTGATGGTAAAATAGGTGTTTCCAAAAAAATATCCGATTTTAGGGAAAGAAGAAGACTGCGAAGCATAGCAAGAAGTATACTTCCTAAAAACTACGGGTTGATTATCAGGACTGTAGCCCGGAATCAGACGGAAGATTCTCTGCGGGATGACTTGAATAATCTTATGAAAACTTGGCAGACCATAGAAGCTACTGTCCATACTGAAAGTCCCCCTTCATTGATTTACCAGGACCTGAATACAACTTCGAGCGTAATCAGAGATCTGTTTACTCCCGATATCTCTAAGGTATTTATTGATTCTAAAAAACTTTATAAGCAGATAAAAAATTATGTACAGCTGGTACAGCCAGGTCTGGCAGATAAAATAGAAAATTTTAAATCTAGTACTTCAATTTTTGAAGCATTCAAAATTGATGAACAGATCAAAACTCTAATGGGAAGAAAAGTCCCTCTACCAAGTGGTGGGTATCTGATTATTGAACATACAGAAGCCATGGTGGTGATAGATGTTAATAGCGGAAGATATGCAAAGAGCAAGGATCAGGAGCTAAATTCACTGAAAACCGATCTTGAAGCTGCCCGTGAAATTTCACGTCAGATGAAATTAAGAGATATTGGAGGAATAATTGTAATAGACTTCATTGATCTTGAAGAGGATAAAAACAGAAAGAAAATTTATGACGAACTGAGAAAAGAATTTAGAAGAGACAGAGCCAAAGTGTCTGTGCTGCCAATGTCTGATTTCGGTCTCGTCCAGATAACAAGACAGAGAATCAGACAGAATATTATGCAGGCTATGAAGGAGATTTGTCCTTATTGTCTCGGTACTGGACTATTAACAAAACAATCACACGTGGTATATGATCTCGAAGAACTAATTAAGAAAGTCAAACAGAAATCGAAAGAAAGATCGTTAATAATTAAATGCCATCCCGCTATAGCCCAGAAGTTTAAGGAAGGTAAAATAAAAACTCTTTTTAAACTTCAGTTGAAGTATATGATAAGACTTAATTTGATTGAGGATGAATCAGTCCCTCTCAACGAAATTAAACTCTTTTCTAAAAAGACTCAACAGGAAATAACAGATGATTTCAAATAAATAGAATAAATATCTAGAGTCTAAATATGAAGAAAACCACTTTATTTAATATTCATGAAAAATTAGGGGCAAAATTAGTTGAATTTGCCGGCTACCTTATGCCTATCCAGTATTCATCAATAATAGCTGAACATAAGTCAGTACGTAATTCAGTTGGTGTTTTTGATGTGTCTCATATGGGAGAAATATTCGTCACCGGCGAAAAAGCGCAGGACTTTGTTCAGTATATAACTGTAAATGATGCATCAAAATTATTCCCGGGCAGAGTACAATATTCTGCCATGTGCTATAATGATGCGGGTATTGTTGATGATCTGCTAGTATATAAAATTTCGGATGATAAGTTTCTGCTTGTTGTTAATGCTTCTAATATTGAAAAAGATTTCAGTTGGATGAATGAGAACAATAAATTTGGCGTATCTCTTGAAAATAAAAGTGATGAGTATAGTCTTGTTGCTGTTCAGGGGCCAAATTCCAATAAGGTACTTCAGAAAATCTGTAATAAGGATTTAAACCTTGAGTATTATCATTTCTTCAATGCAAAAATTGCTGATGTTGAAATGATTTTGTCCCGGACTGGGTACACAGGTGAGCTTGGGTATGAACTTTATTTCAAAGGAGATGAAAAAATAGCAGAACAAGTCTGGTATAAAATATTTGAGGCTGGTAAAGAGTTTAATATACAGCCGGTAGGACTTGCTGCTCGTGATTCTCTTCGTTTGGAAATGGGTTTTATGTTGTATGGTAATGATATTGATAAAACAACCAACCCTCTTGAAGCAGGACTTGGATGGATAACAAAACTCAATAAAGGAAGTTTTTTAGGCAGGGAGATGCTTTTGAAAATTAAAGCTGAAGGATTAAAAAGGAAACTCGTTGGCATGTTAGGCCATGATAAGTCCTTCCCCCGTCATGGATATGAAATAAAAGCAGATAATAAGAATATCGGTGAGATTACAAGTGGAACTATAAGTCCTGTTCTTGAAAGACCGATCGCCATGGGTTATGTGGATATTTCTCATGCTTCTGAAGGTAATGAAGTTAATTTTGTTGTAAGAGGCAAGGAGTCTTCTGTTAATATTGTAAAACTACCATTCATTAAAAAGTAGTATTATTATTTTTACAGGTTCGGACAAATACTCCTGTTATAAATAACTTGAAGGATTATTAAGTATATGAAAATAAATGTTCTGTTGACCCCTTCTAATCTGGATGAACTTTCATTTTCGGGTAAAACCACGGTCATAATTGATGTATTAAGAGCAACTTCAACTATTGTGAGTGCATTGAATAACGGAGCTAAAGAGATCATCCCGGTTGCATCTGTAGAATTTGCAGTTAAAGTTTCAGGCGGAATGTTTGGCGGTTTAACCCTGCTTGGAGGAGAAAGAAATACTAAAAAAATTGAAGGTTTTGCTCTGGGTAATTCTCCCTTGGAATATTCGTCCCGTTTAGTTAAAGGAAAATCGATAATTTTATTCACTACTAATGGAACAAAAGCAGTTGTTAAAGCTAAATTCTCAAAAAACCTTTATATCTGCTCATTCCTGAATCTTTCTGCAATGGCAGATCATATCAATTCGATGGATACCGATATTGAAATCTTGTGTGCAGGAAGAAATAATTCTTTTTCGCTTGAAGATACAGTATGCGCCGGTAAGCTTATCTCTGAAATATTAAAAAATAAAAAGGATCTGGAATTATCAGATACAGCACAAGCAAGTATTGCGCTAAACAAATCCTTCGGAAAAAATCTGTTTAAAATGCTCTGTGAAACTGAACATGGTAAATTGCTTCTTGAAAATGGATTCGAAGAAGATATAAAATTTTGTAGTAAATTAAACACGATTCATGCAATTCCCTGTTTTTCAGGGAATGTTGTTAAATTGCTGGTTAGAGAATAAAGTATTATCAAATGGCGCTGAAAAAAAGATCTAAACCGAAAGTTGAAAAACCTGCGGAGATTGGAAAGTACTTCACAATCTCGATCGGGAAGAAAAAGAAAATTCTGGGGATTCTTCTTATTGTACTCTCACTTATTATTACTCTAAGTATCGTTTCATATTCTAGATCAGATGAAGCGCGGATTAGCTCCCAATTTTGGAAAGACCTGCTTAACCTCCTTGCAAATTCAAATAATGGATCTAATAATCTGTCCGATATAAATAATTGGATGGGGATAGCAGGAGTCTATATCTCTTTCTTTTTTATTCGGTCAATAATGGGCTATTTCGCACTTGTATTACCTGCTGTCATTTTTCTTTGGGGACTTAGATTATTTAAAAAACTTGATTTCAGAATTCTCATCCATTTGTCGAATTTCCTACTCATAAGCGGCTTGATCATATCTTCTTTCTTTGGTGTTTTGAGTCTGCATTATCCATCGTTCTCATCCATCGAATTATATGGAAATGTTGGACAGCAGCTTGGGACAATATTAAACAGGTTTATTGGAGGAGTCGGAAGTATCATCTTCCTAATCGCATTAATGCTTGCGATACTCATCTTTGCTTTCGATATCAAGATTGAAAACATTTTCCAATTTATAATGAATCTTTACGGCAAGATTGTTGGAAAGTTTAATAATGGAAATGAATCAGAAAATCAACCTGAGTCTAAGCAGGAGGCAAATCTTGACAAAATTAAATCTTTAAGAGAAGATAAAAAGAGAAAGAAAGTGATTCCGCTTCCCGAATTATTATCTCCAAAGGAACTTCTTAAAAAAGAAGAGGAAGAGACTAAGATCAGGATCATTAGGAAAAACGAAGAAATTCCTCAACTGGAACCTGTAAAAGGAAAAGGGAAGAAAGAAAAAGCTGACAATAGCGAGAAACCTGCTGTTCCTGTTGCTGAAACTGAAAAAAAGATTGATCATGACAAAGATGCTGCATTACCTGATCAATGGAATGAAAAAATAAACTATAAGAAACCAGGCCTTGACCTTCTTGAACCTAATCCAAAAGAAAATATCAAAGTAGCCGAAGAAGAACTGACACGTAATGCGGAATTATTGAAAGAAAAACTGAAGTTGTTTGATATTGCAATTGAGGATATTTCCGTAACCCCTGGTCCTGTAGTTACACTTTATGAAATAGTTCCTTCACCTGGTGTTAAAATAAGTCGGATAGTCGGACTTGAAAATGATATTGCCCTGGCACTTGCTGCAAGAGGAATAAGAATTATTGCGCCGATCCCAGGTAAGAGTGCTATCGGAGTAGAAATTCCGAATGCAGAGGCATCAATTGTTAACGCTCGTTCCGTTCTGGGTAAAATAGACGAATCCAAATTTGAGCTACCACTCGCTCTGGGAAAGCAAATTAACGGAGATGTATACTTTACTGATCTTGCAAAAATGCCTCATATGCTTATCGCAGGTTCTACTGGTGCAGGAAAATCTGTCGGAATAAATATGATAATCGCTAGTCTTCTTTATTCTAAGAACCCTGAAGATGTTAAACTTATTCTACTCGATCCCAAAAAAATTGAACTTTCCTTCTATAATAAACTAAGAAAACATTTTCTTGCTGTTTCTCCGGACCTTGATGAGGAAATAATAACAAATCCACAGAATGCTGTTCTTCTTCTTAAGTCGGTGGAATTCGAAATGGAGCAGCGATATGATAAACTTGCTAAAGCTGGTGTACGAAATATTGTAGATTATAATATTAAAGTTGCCGATCCTGAACGTAAACCAAAGGATACTGATGAAATGCATCATCACCATCTGCCTTATATTATTGTTATCATTGATGAACTTGCAGATTTGATGATTACCGCAGGTAAAGAAATAGAAGAACCAATTGCTCGGCTGGCACAACTGGCACGCGCTGTTGGAATTCACCTTGTTTTGGCTACGCAGAGACCTTCGGTTAATGTAATAACCGGAGTAATTAAAGCAAACTTCAGCGCAAGACTCGCATATCAGGTAGCAACTAAAATTGATTCAAGAACAATTCTTGATATGAATGGAGCTGAGCAGCTTTTGGGTAAGGGGGATATGCTGTTTCTGCCTTCGGGTTCTCCAAAACCTACTCGTATTCAAAATGCTTTCATCTCCGCTGAGGAAGTTGAAAAGATTACGGAATTCATTTCCTTACAGGAAGGATATTCTAAACCATATTTTCTCCCTTCATTGTATGATAAGAAAAAAGATTCGGCTTCAGGCTTTTTGGGTGAAATGGACCCTATGTTTGAAGATGCCGCACGTGTTATCGTTCGGCATCAACAGGGATCGGTTTCTCTGCTTCAGCGGCGTTTAAAACTGGGGTATTCAAGAGCAGCAAGAATAGTGGACCAGCTTGAGGAAGCAGGAATTGTTGGGCCTAACGATGGAAGTAAAGCCCGTACTGTTATTGTGGAAAATGATGAACAACTGGAAACAATCCTTAGGAATTTGTAATAGGTATAATGATAATGAGAAGTATTTTGAAAACGCTTTGTATGATTTTGGTATTTATTTTTTCTGCTGCAGCACAGGATAAAGGGAAAGATTTTCTTGAGAATGTTCAGAAAAAATATAAATCTACTAATGACATCAGTGCTGATTTTAAACAATCGATAAGTGAAAAAGTAGTTCAAACCGGGAAAATCTTTTATTCCAATGGAAATAAATTACGACTTGAATTAAAGAATTCAACTATAATATCCGATGGAGCTATGATTTGGAATTATAATAGATCACAGAAAAAGGTTATAATAAATAATGTTTCGAACTCTGATCCCTCTTTTTTTTCAATAGACCAGTTACTTTATGATTATCCTTCAAAATCTAATATTACTTCGGAAAATGAAAATAATAATATTCTTCTTATCCCCCATAAAGAGAGTGAATTGAATTTTAAAAAAGCGAGAATATGGGTAAACAACGATTTTCTGATTATGAGAATATCGATTGAGAACCTTTCGGGCAGCATCATAAACCTGCTGTTCTCTAATTATAAGCTGAACCAGAATCTGCCTGCCTCTAAGTTTACTTTTTCACCTCCTGAAGGAACAAACATTATTGATCTCAGGAAATAAAAAATGTAGTGAGCAGATTAGGAAAGTAATAAATTTTACTCTCCCAATATTGTTAAGTATTATATTCTTATATATCGCTTTTTATAACAGTGATCTAAAAGCTGTCTTTCAATTTGTCTCCCACCCCTCTGCATTCTGGATAATTATTTTTCTTCTCACAACACTATTTTCCCATTTCCTTCGTGCCTTAAGATGGAAAGTCATACTTCATTCAGTAAAAAAAGATGTATCAATTAAAAACACGTTCGGAGCATTAATGATTGGGTATGGCGTTAACTTTATTTTTCCAAGACTGGGGGAGATTTCACGTGCAGCACTATTAGGTAAATGGGAAGGCCTCTCCCGTTCTTCAATGTTCGGTACTGTAATAGTTGAACGTGTTATAGATGTTATCTTTCTA
The DNA here is from genome assembly GCA_031292455.1 of Ignavibacteriaceae bacterium. Lineage (GTDB taxonomy): Bacteria > Bacteroidota > Ignavibacteria > Ignavibacteriales > Ignavibacteriaceae > Fen-1301. Next base: position 33,096 of record JARLHC010000013.1, on the reverse strand, counting down.
GGACTGACTCTTCTTATTTCAGTTTATTTATCAAATGATTTATTTGCGAATTTTCCTTGGCTTAAATCAACATTATATATAACCTTCGGCTTAATGGTTCTTGCCATAATATTCCTTTACCTAACAATCAGGTTAAAAGAAAAGTTTTATAATATAATTATCAAACTGGTATCCCGTATTTCAATTAGGTTGGCTGGCAAAGCAGCGTATATCTTTAAAATGTTAACCGAAGGGTTCGCAAGCTTAAAAGGCACAAAAAATTATCTAATAACAATCCTGTTAAGTGCAAGTATTATATCAACTTATGCTCTTACCTCATATATCGGGTTCTTCACACTCGGAATGCAGAATATGAATGGTGTTCCTGTAAGTTATAAATTAGGATGGGTTCTAATGAGTATAAGTTCAATTGGAGTAGTAATTCCTACTCCGGGTGGGACTGGTTCTTATCATACTCTTGCAAAATCAGTTCTCATGTTCTTTGGATTTAGTCTTAATATCAGTCTTGCCTATGCTTTTTTGACGCATATTATTTCCTTTATTTTGATTATTTTTCTCGCCTTAGTTTCATTTTTCTTGCTCAATAAGCAGCAGCCTCAATTATTAAAAATTGTAACGTCTGATCCGGATGAATTATGAAAAAAATGTATATCTTATTATTGTTGATTTACCTAAGTGCTGAAGCATATCCGCAAATATCTTTAAGGGGAGGGATGGGAATTAATTTTATGAGCACCCCGTCGTTGAAGGATTATCTAAGTTCTCTCACGGGTATTCAGCAATCAGCTTTTAATACTGCAATCAATTTTTTTGGTGAAGCAGATTTTAGGGCTGCTAATAACTATGATCTTGGATTTGAATTTGCATACCTCTATAATTCCTTTAATTTTTCTCCAAATGGAGGCAGGTATCAACTATCCTATGGCGTTTTAATGCCAACTATAACCAGCTATTATGTTATAGAGGGTCAGGGTTATAATTTTAAATTTGGTGGAGGACTAGGGTTAAGGTTTGCTTCCATAACTGAAACAAAGGAATTTTCATCGAGCTCAAATAATTACAATTCAATTGGCTTCGGGATCCTGCTTAGAGCATTAGGGAATACTGCTCTTAGCAGCAATGTTTATGCGAATATTACTGGTGATATTAGATATGATCTGAACGGTACTCCTAAAAATAATGGAAATCCAATTCAAAATACGGTACTCAATAACAGCGTAAATTTGAATTCATTATCTTTGGGTCTTAGTCTTGGAATTACTTACATATTTTAGGAGGATATATTGAGCTTAATTGAAGCAATAATTCTTGGCATTATTCAAGGTATTACGGAATTTTTACCTATCAGCAGCACTGGGCATCTTACACTTGCAGCTAGGCTTATGGATTTATTGGGTACGCCTAATCATCTTATAAACCCTGATAGTCCGGAAAAATGGACGGCGTTCATTGCTGTTATCCAACTTGGAACATTGGCGGCTGTGCTCATTTATTTTCTGAAAGATATTATTAATATTATACGTTCATTCCTTAATGAAAATCTGAAAGAAAGAAAATCCTTTGCAAATCAAAGTACTGATTCTCGGCTTGGATGGCTTATTATTTTAGGAACAATTCCTGTGGTTATTATAGGTCTATCCTTTAAACATATTATCGAGGGGAACTTGACTAAGGATTTATGGGTAATATCATGCAGCCTTATTCTTCTTGCTATAATCCTATTTATCGCAGAGAAAAAAGCAAAATTCAAAAAAGAAATAAAGGATATAACAATTAAAGATGCTTTGATTATTGGAATCGCTCAATGTTTTGCACTAATTCCAGGTTCTTCTCGGTCAGGCACTACTATAACTGGAGGATTGTTCATGGGATTAAAAAGAGAATCTGCAGCAAGATTTTCTTTCCTTTTAAGTATTCCTGCCGTGTTGGCTAGTGGTCTTCTCGAATTGAAAGAATCGCTCCCCAACATTGATGGAAGTATGGCGACACATTTAATTGTATCTACTATTGTGGCCGGTATTTGTGGCTATTTAGCAATCGATTTTCTTCTCAAATTCTTAAAGAAGAATACAACATTCGTCTTTATTATTTATAGGATAGTATTAGGAATCACAATCCTGACACTTTTATTTAACAATATAATTCTTCCATAGGAGGTAAAATGAAAAAAATAGCAATCATGATTTTTGCGCTATGTCTATTAATTGTAAGTTACGCTCAGAATAAGAATGAGCAGTCCAAGGTAGTAAAAAAAGACGACGGTAAAAAAACCATCGCGATTATTAAAACCAATATGGGCAACATCGAAGTCGAACTATTCGCAAAAGAAACACCAAAGACTGTAGAGAACTTTGTGCTTTTAGCAAAGAAAGGTTACTATAAAGGAATTATTTTTCATCGTGTAATTAAGAACTTTATGATTCAAGGTGGAGATCCTACAGGTACCGGAACTGGCGGTGAAAGTGCATGGGGTGGAAAATTTGATGATGAGATCGTTCCAGCGATTAAATTTGATAAACCTGGATATCTTGCAATGGCTAATGCAGGACCTGGAACAAATGGGAGCCAGTTCTTTATTACGTTAGTTCCGACTCCTTGGCTAAATGGTCATCATACAATATTTGGGAAAGTTATTAAGGGAATGGATGTTGTTAACGCAATAGGCGTTGTTAAAACAGGTCCTGGGGATAAACCTGTTAAACCGGTATCGATGAAAGAAGTTGTAATAGAAAAAAGATAAAAAATATATAATAAAAAACGAGATTAATTTAATGGCAGAAAATTTAAAAAATGATAAACAGCTTCTTATCGCGAATATAAAAACAAACATGGGAGAAATAGAAATCGCACTGTTTCCCGATGAAGCGCCTAAAACTGTTGAGAACTTTGTTGAACTTTCAAAGAAGAATTACTTTAATGGAGTAATCTTCCACAGGGTAATCGACGGCTTTATGATTCAGGGGGGTGATCCTACCGGAACAGGACGAGGCGGTGAAAGTGCTTGGGGCGGGAAATTCCAAGATGAATTCAGCCCAAAGCTTACTTTTGATAAGGAAGGAATCATTGCGATGGCTAATGCAGGTCCTGGTACAAACGGGAGCCAGTTCTTTATAACCTTGGCTCCAACAGCATGGCTCAATAATCATCATACAATTTTCGGGAAAGTAATAAACGGGATCGATGTTGTACAAGCTATTGGGAAAACCCAGACGAAAAATGATCGACCCGTAAATGATGTTGTAATCAAGGAAGTTATAATAGAAAAAAGGTAATATTTAATTCCCGCTTGTGCGGGAATTTTTTTTCTAAAATATTCAAATCTAGTAATGGCAAAAAGCAAAGCGAATATTCCTTCAATTCAGGAAGCCCCCGTTTCTTTCGCTGAAGATAAATTCCTTCCGGTTTATTTCTTCTGTGGGAATGATTCATATAGCATAGATGCTGTAGTTAAAGAACTCGAGAATTCGATCACTTCCTTAATAGGTTCTGATTTTGACAAAGAAATTATTTATGGTGATGAGAAAACCAATCTTTCGCAGCTTTTAAGTATGGCATCTTCATTCCCATTCGGATCAGAAAAAAAATTTATAGTTGTTAAGGAACTTGATAAGATTAAGGACTTAAAATCTTTAACTGCCTATGTGCAAAATCCTCCTGACTTTACTACCATTTTATTTATTTATAATGGTGACTTACCATCTGCTGACAAAGAACCATATAAATCGCTTATTGCACAAAAGTTTGTATTTGAAGCTAAAGAATTAAAAGGGGAAAACCTGATCAATTGGCTTATTGAAATTTCCCATAAAAATGGCAGACAATTATCTCATGAAAACGCAACTCTTTTAATAGAAATTACCGGCGATAACCGCTCTATGCTGGAGGATCAGCTTGAAAAGTTTTTCATCTATTTAAAACCTAATAAGGAAATCGATTATACAACTATAAAAGCCCTTTCTGCTTCTTTGAAGGAGAATACGATTTTTGAACTTAACGACTCTCTTGGAAGAAAGAATAAAGTACAATCTGTTAAAGTCATATATAATTTACTTGAAAAAGGAACAGATCCATCCTTTATTATTGCTATGCTTACCAAATACTTTACTGGTTTGTCTCGTGTTGATGAAATGAATCAGAAAATTCCAGATGCTGTTGCTGCCAGGATAGTAGGTACTCATCCCTTCTTTTATAAGAATTATCAATCAGCGAGAAAAATATTTTCCGATAAAGATCTTTTCCGTTCTATTTCTGCCCTGCTTAATGCAGATATTCTTCTTAAAACAACCACCATTGACCCTAAATCCATTTTTACGGTACTAATTACAGACATTCTCAAATAATAATTATATCTTATAATTATGAAACATTTCAAATTCATTAAAGTATAAAAGAAGAACTTTGACAAATACAAAACTCAGCGATCTGACTGATGAGGAACTGATACTTGAGTTTCAACTGAATAACACGGTAAAGGCTTATGAAATATTGGTTCAGAGGTACAAAAACCCTCTAATCAATTACATTTATAGATTTTTAGGTGACTATGAAACATGTGCCGATATTGTTCAGGAAACAATGATCAAGGTTTATAAGAATAAAGATTCTTATAAATCCATAGCTAAATTTTCTACCTGGATATATACCATAGCTGGAAATCTGGCAAGGACCGAGTATCAGAGGCGCAAAAGAAGAAATATATTTTCCATTAGCTCTCATGGAGATGATGAAGAACCTTTTGATATTCCGGATCAAAGCGCTCGTCCTGATGTAATTGCTGACAGCGGAATTAAGGATGAAATAATCCAAAAAGCCCTGCTTCAGGTCTCAGATTCATATCGCGAGATGGTTATTCTAAGGGATATTCAAGAAATGTCCTATGAAGAAATAGCTAATATTACAGGAATTACCGTTGGCACTGTTAAATCAAGAATTAATCGTGGAAGAACTCAATTACAGAAGTTGCTTAAAGATATTTATAAGGAATGAATAAATGATACCAGATGATGATGATTTTCACTATAAAAGCATTATAAATCTTCTTAAATACATGTCCAAAGTTTCGGCCCCTCCTAATTTCGAATCAGATTTAATGAGAAGAATCAATTCAGGAAATTTTAAGGAAAAATATAAAGTCCAATGGTGGGATAAAATTTTGCTTCCATCACGGGTTATTCCTTCTGCAGCTGTTGCCGCATCCGTAGTCGCCATTCTTTATTTTTATAACCCTAACTCCACCGAATACGAAAATCCTTTCCTTGTAAAACCTGTTATGAGGGAGGACATTTCACGTGTTTCAACCAACCGAAATCTTTCCACAGTGCCACATGAATTTGCCGAAGCTTCGGTTAACAATTCCTTAAAAATAAATAAAGAAGGGCTTAATTTTCTTCAAATTCGGATAAATGATGCTGAGAGAGCCAAGATCAATAAATTAAAAGAGCAGATAAAAGCCTATTTTAATAAAACTCAATAGTTATTTGTTTTGTTAATTCCTTCATATTATTTATATTTAAAATTACTTTATAATAAAAAATCTGATAGGTTGATATAATGAAAAAAGGAATTCATCCTGAATATAGAGCGGTGGTTTTTCACGATGTATCTTGTGACTTTTCGATCCTTACTCGGTCTACTATTAAAACCAACGAAACAATTCAATGGACAGATGGCAATACTTATCCGTTGGTAAAACTGGAAATTTCTAGCGGCTCTCATCCATTTTTTACCGGGAAACAAAAACTAATGGATACAGCCGGAAGAGTAGAAAAGTTCAATAAGAAATACGCAAAGAAATAGCATTTCTCTTTTTGATTAAGATATTAAAAGCCGGTTCGCTGGCTTTTTCTATTTTAAACTTGATTTGAAAGTGATGTATTGCACTTCTGCTATAGCATTTTATGAATAATTTCAAAAATTATATTCTACTAAGGAAAATTCTTTTGCCTGAAAATACTAAATATCTTCCCGAAGTTTCTGTAATTTTGGTTGTTTATAATAGGGAACAATATCTTAAAAGATGTATCGACTCACTTTTGGCACAAACATTTAAAAACTGGGAGCTCATAGCAATTGATGATGGAAGTTGGGATAGATCATTCGAGGTCTTAAAAGAATACAAGTCTTATTATCCTGAATTTAATATAATATCCCATAAAAATATGAAATTACCCCTAAGCCGGAATAAAGGTATATTGGCATCAAAAGGTAAGTATATTACTTTTCTTGATAGCGATGATGAATATGAAAAAGAACACCTCCTTAAACGGGTCGATTATATGGAACAGCATCCGCAAATAGATATGATTCGAGGAGGAGTAAAAATTATCGGTAATGAATATGTTAGAGATAAAAATAATCCATTAAGGTTTATTCACCTCTCTGAATGTACTATAGGGGCTACTTTTTTCGGTAGAAGGAAAGTATTTCTCTTGCTTAATGGCTTCAGAAACCTCGAGTACAGTGAAGATTCTGATTTTCTTGAAAGGGCGGAAAAACGTTTCCTTATAAAAAAAGTAGATTTTAATACTTATAAGTATTACCGTGAAGCAGCCGATAGTATAACAAATACATATTTCACTTCCGTTGCCGATTGAACCGGTACCAGCCACATTTAATTTATTTCCAATAAAAAATTTTTCTGACGACAGCACATTGCGCCTTTTTCAAAACATATAAAATAAGAAAGGGTTATGATCTTTGGCATAAAGTGATCATATTCCAATATCCAGGATTCTTTCAACAAAAAACATTAAATTACATATCTTAATAATAAATAAGAGCTCATATGCAATTATGCTTATTTGAGGATAATGCAGTCAATTTTTTGGAACCACTCATTTATTCAAGGGGGGTGTATAACCTTATTTGCGGTGGCTCTTCCCTAAAAGATAAAATTCTTAGGGCTTATCCTGGAGTAAATTATTCTCTTCATTGCAGGGAGTATCTTGCGCCAATTATTAAGGAGCAAAATCCTGGCATTCCTGTGAATGAGATCCTGGGTGATAGTTGCTTGTTTATTAATGGAAGAGTTATTGCAGGTATGAATTTATCTTCAGTCATTCCATTGAATGATAACGAGGATAAACTCTACCTGAATAATAATAATGATTTAGTCGCTGCTCGTCTGTCTGGAAATAACCTTAAGAAATTCAAACAGAATTTAAATATACCATTTGAACTTCCCTTATTCCCCACAGTTCCAAAGGAAGATGTAGATGTTAAAACTGCTGGTTTTATATGGGATCTCATTAGAGAAAACAACGCAGAACTTATTTCCGATATTAACTATCTTGCTTCAAAAAATTTATTTCATAACCATCTGGCCGGAGTCCATTTAATCAATAAAGATAATATCTTCATTGAAGGAAATGCAATTATTAAACCCGGCGTTGTTCTTGACGCCTCAAATGGTCCAATTTATATCGGCGATAATAGTGTAGTGTTTCCAAACTCTGTTATTATTGGCCCGGTATATATAGGTCGTTCAACTCTTATTAAAAGTCTTGCAAAGATTTATGAAAATATAAGCATCGGAGATGTCTGCAAAGTGGGCGGGGAGGTTGAGGATTCTATTATAATGTCATATTCAAATAAGCAGCATGATGGATTTCTCGGTCACGCATATCTTGGAAGTTGGATTAATCTTGGTGCAGATACTAATTGTTCCGATCTTAGGAATAATTATGGATTCGTAAAAGTACATGTGAACGGGCAGGAGATAAATACTAAGTCGCAGTTCCTTGGTCTAATAATGGGGGATCATTCAAAAACTGGAATCAATACTATGTTTAATACCGGAACTATTGTAGGATTCTCCTGTAATATCTATGGATCTGGATTCCCTTCTAAATACCTTCCTTCTTTCTCATGGGGCGGCAGTGACAACCTACAGACCTACAATGTTGATAAATGTTTGGATACTGCTAAAGTTGTTATGTCAAGAAGAAAAATAGAATTCAAAAAAACTGACGAAGACCTCTTCAGGAATATCTTCGATTTTACAAAGAATGAACGAATGATAAAAGGATTGCCATTTTAAATATGACTGAGATTAGCGAACATACTGTAAAAGATCTCTATCAGGGTGTAAGAGGCTTAGCTGTCAAAACACTTAATAGTGTCGAAAGAAGTGATGCCTACCTCGATAAACTTCTTGATAAGGAAATGCGTGATTCAGAATTAAGTGGACCAGATAAAGCTCTTCTCTTTGAAATTGTGCATGGCGTTGTCAGGTGGATGGGAAGACTCGATTGGGTCCTTAACGGTTTCTATAAAGGCCAATTCTCAAAAGCAATACCCAACTTGAAAAACGGGCTTCGTGTTGCTCTCTACCAGATCCTTTTTCTCGATAAGGTCCCTGATCATGCTGCTGTTAATGAAGCTGTGGAATTTGTTAAAAAACTTCAGGGTCAGAAGCCCGCGGACCTTACTAATGCAGTCTTACGAAACATTATAAGAAGTAAAAATTCTATTCGGTTTCCTGATCCCAAGGAGGATCTGCCCGGTTATTTAAGTGCATACTATTCTCACCCTTCTTGGATGGTTAAGCGTTATCTGAACAGATTTGGACAGGAGGCCGTAGAAAAACTTCTAGCTGCTAATAATGAGAAACCTTATCTTACTTTGAAAATTAACACTCTTAAGGTTAGCAGTGATGAATTCAGTCGGCTTCTTTACTCTGTAAATCTAAAATATACTCCAGGGAAATATTTACCCGAGTTCTTTAAATTGCATAACCTTACTAATATAACAGCTTGGAACTATTTTACTGAAGGTTATTTCAATATTCAGGATGAAAGTGCTGGAATTGCTTGCCGGATGCTTGATCCCCATCCAGGTATGAGGGTTCTTGACCTGTGCGCTGCACCAGGAGGTAAAACAATGTTTATTGCTTCTCTGATGGAGGATAATGGCGAACTGGTTGCGCTCGACCGTTATGAAAGCCGGCTGGAAATTTTAAAGAGAAATATTACTAGGATGAATTTTAATTGTGTAAAAACTGTTGCTGCAGACGCCCTTGAATATAATGATAATAATTTTGATAGAATCCTTGCTGACGTCCCTTGCTCCGGCACAGGCACTTTGTCAAAAAAACCGGATATTAAATGGAAAAGGGATCTGCTTGATATTCATAAATTGACGGAACTTCAGGGTAAATTGCTATCCAAGGCGTCTAAACTGGTTAAACCGGGTGGGATTGTTGTCTATAGCACGTGCTCAATTGAACCTGAAGAAAATTTCGGCGTTGTTAAGAAATTTCTGCAAGCTAATTCGGATTTTATTTTATTAAATGCCGAAGAGGTTTTTCCAAAATCTTTAATCGATGAAAATGGTTGTACTCAGACTCTTCCCCATATTCATTTTATGGATGGAGCTTTTGCCGCAAAATTAATGAGAAAAGTATAATATGTTTGATAAATTATCTGAAGAATTAAAAGCAGCTAGAATACGTGCAGGACTTACCCTGCAGCAACTGGCTAATAAAACAAGAATTGATCTAAAATTTCTTGAATATATCGAAGATGGAAATTTTTCATTTCTTCCGGAACTCTATGTAAAAGCTTTTCTAAAAGAATATTCCCGCTTTGTCGGTATTGATGAAAAGCTGATATTTAAGAAATATGAAGCATATAAACTGGGAAAGGAATATATAGATCAGCAGCCGGAATCATTTATTGAACATATTAAAGAACTCAAGGAGAATCGGTTTGAAAAAGCAAAAGAAAATATTTATTCCAAACCGGACTCACTATATACATCAACCCAAACTGGTCAGGATAATCCATTAAACAATTTCCTGATGGATAAGAAAAATGTAGTGCTTTTAGGTGCAGCTGCGGGTGTACTGGTCTTATTTCTTGCGGTTTATTTTCTGTTTTTTAAGAAAAGCCCGGAAATTGTAATTGAAAAGCCTTATGAAGAACTCGTAAACGAAAGTAGGGGGCGTTATGTTGAAGATGAACCTTCTAAAACTCCAGGTGATTCACAGTCAAATTCAGATAGCCTGAAACTGTTAATTTCGGCATCTGACTCCTGCTGGGTTAAGGCCCTGCTTGATAATTCAAAAAAAGATGAGTTTAAGCTCTATCCCCATGGCAGTAAACTTCTTCTCGCTGCATCTAATTTTAAGGTTACTTTTGGCAATTCATACAAGATTCAGCTTCAGCTCAATAATAAACCATTGAGCTTCAACGCTAAAACAAAAGTATCAAATGTATATATTGATATTAAGGGTCTTAATTATATAAATCAGACCAATAAACAAACTCAATAATGGGTATGTCGATTCAGGCTCAGAAGAAAATTGAAGAATTAAGAAAGCAGATTCTGGATCATGATCATAAGTATTATGTGCTCGCGGATCCTGTCATTAGCGATAGTGAATATGACATGCTTGTTAAAGAACTCGAAAAACTTGAATCCGAAAATCCAGATTTAATAACTCCCGATTCACCCACACAAAGAGTAGGAAAAGACCTTACTAAAGTCTTCAACCCAGTTCAGCACAAAATCCCAATGCTCTCACTCGCAAATACTTATTCTGAGGAAGATCTGTTTGATTTCGACAGACGTGTAAAAGAAGGTCTTCCTGAATCAGAAACAATTCGATATGTCGTTGAATTAAAAATAGATGGAGCATCAGTTAGCATCCATTATATTAATGGATACCTGCAAAGCGGTGCTACACGAGGTGACGGCGTAATTGGTGAAGAAATAACTGCTAATGTGAAAACCATTAAAACTGTTCCGTTAAGGCTAAAAATTCCCTCTTCCCGTACATATCCTATTAATGATATCGAGGTACGTGGTGAGATATACATGAAGATTGGGGACTTCCTTAAATTAAATAAGGAAAGGGAAATTGCAGGTGAAAAGTTGTTTGCTAACCCGAGGAATTCTGCTGCTGGTACACTTAAAATGCAGGATCCGCGGATAGTTTCTAAAAGAAAATTAAGCATGTTTGCATATTCAATTGTTGGTAATGAAGAAGTTGTCAGTTCCCAGTCCGAAAACCTCAAGCTGTTAAGTGAATTTGGGTTTGTAGTTAACCCGGAAACAAAATTATGTTCTGATATACATGAGGCACTTGAATTCTGTCGTAAACTTGAAACAAAACGTGAATCCCTTCCCTATGAAATTGACGGCGCTGTTATAAAGGTTAATTCCCTTAAACAGCAAAAGATACTTGGCAATATTGCTAAATCTCCAAGATGGGCAGTTGCTTATAAATTCAAGGCCCGTCAGGCATTTTCCAGGTTAAATGATATTACGTGGCAGGTCGGCAGGACTGGAACCATAACCCCGGTTGCCGAACTTGAGCCCGTTTTTCTTTCCGGCTCTACTATAAGTCGGGCTACTCTTCATAACTTCGATGAAATAAAACGTAAGGACATCAGAATAGGGGATAAGGTTATTCTGGAAAAAGGAGGGGACGTAATTCCCAAAATTGTCGGTGTTGTTTTAAAAGAACGCGATATTAATAGTAAACCAATTGTACCTCCTTCAAAATGTCCTGTTTGTGGTTCTAATTTATTTAAACCAGAGGACGAGGTTGCCTTGTATTGCGAAAATTCCGAATGCCCTGCGCAGATAAGAGGCCGCCTTGAACACTTTGCTTCACGCGGCGCTATGGATATTGAGGGACTTGGAGAAGCCCTTATAAATATATTTGTCGATAAAGGATTACTTAATACTTATGATGAAATTTATAATCTAAAAAATCATAGAAAAGAATTAATAGATATTGAACGGCTTGGTGCAAAAAGTATAGATAAACTTTTAAATGCTATTGAAAAAAGTAAGAAGCAACCATTCTCAAAAGTCCTTTATGCACTTGGAATCCGGTATGTTGGTGCTGGTGCAGCTAAAAAGCTCGCTTCTTGGTTCAATTCGATAGATGAATTGATCTCTGCTCCGGAAGAGGAAATACTAGGTATCCATGAAATAGGAGAAAGTATAAGCCAAAGCATTAAGACTTTCTTCTCTAATGTGAAAAATCTGCAGATTATTGAAAGATTAAAATCGGATGGTCTAGTCTTTAAATCAGAAAAAAAATTATTAAACAAGAATGTATTGCTAAATAAAACATTTGTTCTTACCGGCAGTCTTTCTGAATTATCTCGCGAAGAGGCTAAAGACAAAATTATTGCACTGGGCGGGAAAGTAATTTCTTCTATTAGTAAAAAAACAGATTACTTGGTTGTAGGGGAAAAACCGGGCTCCAAATTTGATAAAGCTAAAGCTCTTGCTATTAAAATTATTAATGAAAAAGAATTTATTGAGTTGCTGAATGAATAATATTGTCGATACTGTTAAGAAAAAAATTGCAGAATTTATTGTTAATAAGTCGGTTAGGGGACGAAAGATTAATTCTCAGTCATTTTCCCATTTTTATCGAAAATCCTTCAATATCCTGGTCTTTATGCCTGAAGATGAAAATGAATTTAACCACTGTTTCCAGGTTCTTAAATTCCTGGAGGAAACTAAAAAAAATCCGTTTATTTTTACACACGATTTCCGCGTAAGCTTAATACCGTTGAAATATAGACCTCATGTTATTGAATTCAATGTTGGTGATACGAACAGGCTAAATCTTGCCTCAAAAAAACTTACTGATAAGCTTACAAAACAAAAATATCATGCAGTCATCGATCTCAATATCAAAGATAATATTTTCTTTAGCCACCTGATCTCAATTCTGGATCTTCCGTTAAAAATTGGATTCAAGAAGAATAACTCGGATAATTATTATAACATTCAGGTCAATAGTGTGGATAGTAATCCGGAGAAGTCTTATAAAAATTTAGTAAATTGCCTTCAAATGTTTTAGAGATTTATAATGAATTTTGAAACAAAAAGAATAAACAACATCACCATTTTTAAGCTCCTGGAAAGACGGCTTGATACTAATATATCTGGATTGCTTAAAGGGGAAATTACTCTTCTTCTAAAGGTTGATGGCATCAATAAACTTATAATGGATCTAAGTGAAGTGGAAACATGTGACAGTTCAGGTTTAAGCGCAATTCTTGTAGCCAATAGGTTGATTAATTCAGTTGGAGGGAAAATCCGCCTCGCAGCTCCTACTAATAAAGTTAATTCTTTAATAAAAATTACACAATTAGACAGGGTCCTTCCTGTCTGTGATACTGTTGATGAAGCGTTTCAGGAATTGGAAAACGAATAATTTTCCCTATAACATATATTTATGGAATTTGAAAATAGATTAAAAGGAATTAAACTAATTGTTTTTGATCTCGACGGGACTCTCCTGAATGATGACGGGATGATCGGTATCCGCTCAAAACAATTGATTAAACAACTCGAAGAAAGAGATGTTCATTTTTCTTTTGCTACAGGTCGCCTTCATTCTGCCATCACAGCATTTGCAGAAGAACTTCAGTTAAAATCTCCTCTTATTTCTCTCGATGGATGTCTTATTAAAAGCTTTCCTGATAATAATCTGCTTTTTGAATCCAATGTGAAAAGGAAACATGTACTTAAAGCAATAAGTTTTGCTGAAAATTTTCTAATAAATATTGCTTTGTGCCATGGGGATGCAATTTATTATACTGAGTATAATTCTATTATTCCTCGCATTACTGATAAATTTGGTGCCAGGTATGAAGAGGTGCATTCCTACGATGAATGTATGGATAATACTCTTGAAATACTACTGGCAGGAGAAAATTATGATCTTATTAAATTTGTCCAAAGTAGAATGGATTTTCCATATATGTTTGGTTTGACTAGTGCCTCTTTCAAATCCCAAAGACATAAAGATATTTATTATCTCGAGATTCGTAGAAAAGGTTCCTCAAAAAGAACAGGTGTTTTTCGCCTTCTTAAATACTTCAGGCTTAATATTAAAGAAGCTGCGGTTTGTGGGGACTGGTATAATGATCTTAGCCTTTTTCAAACCAGGGCTTTAAAGGTCGCTGTTGCAAATGCTGTTTCTGAGATAAAAGGATGTTCCGATATTATTCTTGAGAAAAGTAATAACGAAGATGGCACTGCTGATTTTTTAGAAATGGTGCTTAAAGCAAAAAAAAGAAAGTAATGTCTGACCTTGATAAACTGAAATCAAATGACAATCTGAAACTGAAAATTCTGATTGGTCTGGTTACTGTCTTTTTCGTCGTATTCATGTTTCCAAAAGGGGAATCAATTGAATCTGAAGCATCAATCGGTTCAATATGGATTCATGATGACCTTATCGCTTCTTTTAGTTTTCCTGTCTATAAAGATGCTGAAGTCTACAAAAAAGAATTAAAAGATGCTGCCAAATCTGTGTTTCCAATCTTTACTACAGAAAATGATATTGCTTCCAAGATTTCCGATTCCATGAAATCCTTCAATGCTAACCTGCTTATTTTGCTTGATCAATTTGATTCTGATAATTCAGGTGATAATTCTGCATTCTTAAGCCGAAGTTCGTTAGAAGAATTAAAGAATCTAAGAGACCATGCAATCTCTGGGAAGCAGGAAAACCTTAAACAATTTTTTTCCGATGCACAAAAAATTTTAAGTAATGAATATGTCGGTGGTACTGCAAGCATTATGTCTGATAATATCAGCTTTGACAGCATTGCGGTAAGAATAGGCAGTATAGATAAAATTGAAACAACAAAAGGTTTTTTTTCAATAGAACAGTTAAAAAATAAGATAATCGGGGATATTTATAGCAGGGATTATTCAAAACCATTTGGATCTGCTTTAGTGGAATATACTGAGCATTTTGTTCTCCCTACCCTGATTTATCAACCTAAATTAACAAATGAGGAAATTCAGCAGGCCGAAGAGAATGTTTCCAAATACTCCGGTATCGTTAACGAAAATGAAAAGATAATTGGCAAACACGACCGGGTTCTAAAAGATTCCTGGCTTAAAATTCAATCTTATAAAAAGGCCAAAGGAGAAAAGATAGGTCTTGGAGAGTATTTCCTTCAGTCAGTTGGTAAATTTCTCCATGTCACTTTCCTTTTAACAATATTCGTTATATATCTTTTCCTGTTTAGAAAAAAGATATTTTTTGATAATAAAAAAATCCTCTTGATTGCAAGTAACCTGATCTTCCTTTCATTTATTGCATTTATAACTAACCTGCTTATTCTTCCGGTCCCGGTTTACTTCCTTATTTTTATTCCGGCAGCATCAATGCTGATGACCATTATTTTTGATTCAAGAATTGGATTCTATACCACAATAATTTTCTCTTTGGTGATAGGCGCTCTTAGAGGAAATGATTATTCCTTTACGGCAATGAATGTATTTGCCGGTGCACTGTCTGTCTATACCGTAAGAGATATTAAAAACAGATCTCAGATTTTCCGCTCTTTCCTCTTTATCTTTCTTGGCTATGCTTTTTCGGCTTTTGCTTTCGGTCTGGAACAATTTGCTTCTCCCGAAACACTACTTCTTGAATTCGCCTTCGCAGGTTCTAATGCACTTATTAGCCCGGTTCTTACTTATGGACTTCTGATTTTTTTTGAAAGGATATTCAATATTACAACTGATCTTACTTTGATGGAATTATCAAATTTTGATAGGCCATTATTAAAAGAACTTGCACGAAAAGCCCCCGGTTCCTTCAATCACTCTATGACTGTGGGTACTCTTGCGGAAACTGCTTCAGAAAGCATTGGCGCTAATCCTTTGCTCGCAAGAGTCGGGGCATATTACCATGACATCGGTAAGATAATTACTCCTCAGAACTTTGTGGAAAACCAATTGGATAATCATAATCTCCATGAAAACCTAACTCCCGAAGAGAGTGTCAACCTGATTAAAAGACACGTTAACGAGGGAATTGAATTAGCTAGGGAGAATAAAATTCCTGAAGAAATAATAAACTTCATCCCTATGCATCATGGTACTACCGTAATTTCATTTTTCTATGATAAAGCCCAAAAGACTTATGGCGAGGGAAATGTTAATCTGCTGGACTACTCCTACTCCGGCCCTAAACCTAATTCAAAAGAAACTGCTATAGTAATGCTTGCAGATAGTTGTGAATCCGCTGTAAGATCAATTGATGAACCGAATCCTGACATTATGGAAAATGTTATTGATAATATAATTAAAGTGAGGATAGATTCAGGCCAGCTGGATGAGTCACCCCTGACTTTTAGTGATATAGCCAAAATAAAAGATGCTTTTATTAGTATCCTAATCGGCCAGCATCATAAGAGAATTAAATATCCGCAACAGGAAGAGATGGAAAAGGGAACATCGGGGAATGAATATAAGAAATGAACCTCTTCTTAAGAGAATATCTCAATATTCTTAAGCTTGAAAAAAATCTGTCTGATAATACAATCATATCTTATAAAAATGATTTGACTGCCTTTATATCATTTATTAAAAGCGACTTTAATATTGAAGATCCTGAAAAAATCTCTTATAACCATATCTCCTCTTTCTTTAAGCTTTTGTTTGAGCTGGGGCTTTCAGGCAGCTCGGCTGCAAGATATCTCTCTTCCCTGAAAGGATTCTTTAATTACATGTTTCATAACAATTATATTACAAGGAATCCTGTTGACAAAATTGAAACTCCAAAACGTAAAAAGAATCTGCCTGAAGTATTAACCATACCTGAAATGGAATCTGTGCTGTCAAGGCCCGATACAAAGAATAAACTTGGTCTAAGGGATAAAGCTTTACTTGAGATTATGTATGCATGTGGTCTTAGGGTTTCTGAAGTCCTCAACCTTAAGATTTCCAACCTCTATTTTAAAGAAGAAATAATTCGCGTGTTTGGAAAAGGGTCCAAAGAGAGATTGGTCCCAATTGGCAGAAGTGCGGTAAGTTGGGTTATGAAATATCTTGCCGATAGCCGTCCACTTTTATTAAAAAGACCGATAAGCGAAAATTATATTTTCCTAAATAACCGCGGGAAAAAGCTGTCCAGGATGGGTATATGGAAAATAACAGATAGATATTTTAAGGAAGCTGAAATCAAAAGAGACGTTCATCCCCATACTTTTCGCCATTCATTTGCTACTCACCTCATAGAGGGAGGGGCAGACTTAAGAGCTGTTCAGGAAATGCTCGGTCATGCGGATATCTCAACTACGCAGATATATACTCATATTGACAGGGACTATATTAAACAGGTTCATAAAGATTTTCATCCAAGAGGATAATTTGGAAAATATTCAGATAAGTGAAAGACTAATATCATTCCTGACATTTTTACCTGTATTCTTTATTTCTATTACCTTTCATGAATTTGCTCACGCTTTTTCGGCAAAATTAATGGGTGATGATACGGCTAAAAAACAGGGAAGACTTTCACTTAATCCGTTAAAACATGTTGATCTGATCGGAACTGTAATTATGCCTATTGCTTCATTTGCAACCGGTTTCGCTTTGATAGGATGGGCTAAACCTGTTCAGATAAATAGGAAAAATTTTAGCAACCCATTACGCGATGATGCTATAGTGTCCTTTGCCGGCCCATTATCAAACCTGGTACTTGCTCTTATTTTCCTTCTATTGTTTAGTTTGTCAAGGAACTGGGAATCGGAATATCATATTCAGTTAATTAATTTTTTCTGGTATGGAGTTTTCCTTAATGTTTTTCTATTTGCATTTAATATCCTCCCGCTTCCTCCGCTGGATGGTTCCCATATTTTATTTGATCTTTTCCCTTCTAAAATTACTGCCGCGTTTCTTAACCTGGGAATTTATGGCTCAATAGTTCTAATGCTGTTTATATATAGCCCTCTGTGGAAATATTTTATGAATTTGATAAATTTAATTCTTCAATTCTTTATTAAAATTGCCGGAACCTGAAAATAATTAGTTTTACATGGAAAAAATATCTGTTATAATGATTGTAAAAAATGAAGAATCCTGTCTGGAGGATGCCTTAAAAAGTGTTAACTGGGCAGATGAAATTATCGTCGTGGACGCTGAAAGTACAGATAGTACAATTAGTATTGCTTCAAAATATACTGACAGGATTTTTGTTCATAAATGGGAAGGGTTCGCTGCCCAGAAAAGATATGCTTTGAGTTTAGCTTCTAATGAATGGATACTTAATATTGATGCCGATGAAAGAGTATCTGATAATCTGAAAAAAGAAATCATGACATTTAATTCAGGCGCAGTTGATGGCTATAAAATCCCTAGGGAAAATTATCTTCTTGATCGCCATATTTCTTCGTGTGGCTGGAATAACGATTACCAGCTTAGGCTGTTTAGAAAATCAAAGGCATCTGTTACAGAACGGCTTGTCCATGAAGGATTTGAAGTTAATGGCAGTTTCGATAATCTTAAATCCTCACTTATTCATCTTACATTTACCTCAACTGAAAGAACAATTTCTAAAGTCAACATCTATTCTTCACTTCAGGCTCAGGAAAAGTTTAATAAGACTAAAAAAGTTAAAATCCATACTATCATCCTCCATGCATTATCAGCTTTTATGAAAGATTTTATTTCCTTGAGGGGATATAGGGATGGAATATATGGTTTTATTGTTTCTTTGATAAGTGGAATTACGACACTTTTGGTATATGTGAAAATCTGGGAATTACAAAACTCACAGGATCACTCTCTCAGAGATTGAGCTCCTTAACTAAACTTTTAAAGTTCATTAGTACTTCAGCGACAGAAATCTGATTTATTGATTCACCGCTACTTTTAATAGAACGATGAGGAGTTTTGTACGGCTGCCAGCTTATGAAATTATCAGTATAATTTGGATATAATGCTATCAACGGCACACCAAATGCAGAAGCAATATGAACCGCACTGGTATCCGGCGTTATTAAGATATTCGATATCTGAATATAAGCTGCGAAATACTGTATCGACAATTGATCAGCATCCGGACATTGTACACGTGAGAGTTCTGAGTATATTGCCTGACGTAACACTTTATCCGCGGGAGTTGAAAGAAGTAATAGCTTGAATGACGGATACTCCTTTAATATTCTATTAAGCAACTCAACCCATTTGTCTTTGCTCCAGTACCGTATCTTTGCTCCGGCAGAAAGATTTACAGCTATTAGCTTTCCTTTATGATCTATATTTTTTTCTATTTCTGAACGGATGGAAGGACCGATATAGAAAAATGGCTTTACTTTGCTCTCTTCAACAGGTATTCCAATTTGAATTAGAAAATCTCTCATTCTCTCAATTATATGCGATTCTTCTTTCTTTAATGAATTGACTTTTATATTAATGGTATTCTCGTATCTTTTAAAATTATATCCGGCCTTAAATCTTGCTTTGAGAAAGCGGAATATCAATGAACTGGTGACGGATTCATTATCATTAAAATCAAGCATGAGATCGAATTTTAAGAATTTTAATTTTAGCAGATTCCACAAAAGCACCAGATTGTTTTTTGAATAATATATTTTCTTCAGGGTTGGATTAAATTCGAGCACATCCCTGTTTAAATTTAAGGTTAGAAGATATATATCAATATGAGGAAAATTGGTTTTAAATATCTCAAATACAAATGAAGTGGTAACTATATCGCCTATTTTTCCTAGACGAATGATTAGCACTTTTTTCATTGACGAATAGTTCATATTATTTACCAGGCCCCATTTGTATGCATCATTTATATAGTTAAATTTACAATGGAAAAGTTGCACTCTAAAATAACTTTAGGTGGTTTTAATGTCAAAATATCCTAAAGTAAAATTAAACCGGAAATATTTGAATGTTTTATGAGCAGTGCTTATGTTATTCCGGAATAATCTAATTTCTGACTACAAGAATGAAAACTTATTTAAGAATATTACAATACGTTAAACCTTACTGGAAGTCTCTCCTGCTTTCCATTGTATGTACAGTTTTGTTTGCATTTCTCAACGGAATATCTATTTATTTGACTATCCCTCTCCTGGATACATTATTCAATGATAATACAAAAAATGAGATTGTTACCCAACCCTCTGCTGTTGATAAAACAATGTCTATTCTACCAGATTGGATAATTAAGTTAAAAGATGGAGTAGCATCTTCGTTTCACAATTTTGTATTTAATGGCGATAATACCCATAAATTATTTAGTATCTGTTTGCTGGTTTTGATTTCGTTCCTTCTTAAAAACATCTTTGGTTATTTGCAGGCATATTTCCTTGCGTATACGGAGTACGCATCAATGACGGATTTACGGGACGATGCCTATAAGCATCTTCACCAGCTGCCTATGAGTTATTTCAAGCAGGAAAGAGTCGGAAATCTGATTTCCCGGCTGACAAATGATGTAACTGCGGTTCAGGCAAGTATTTCTGCCACCTTCCTTAATTTAATCCGTGAGCCACTTAACATTCTGGTATTCTTCGGTATAGCAGTAAGTATTAGCTGGAGACTCACTCTTCTTTCTCTTGTTATTCTTCCCTTTATAATGGTAATTATTTCATGGATTGGTTTTAAGCTTAGAAGGTATAGCACTAGGATTCAATCAAAAATGGCGGATATAACAAGTATTCTTCAGGAGACCATTTCTGGAGTAAAAATTGTGAAGGCATTCAGCATGGAGAAATATGAAAACCATAAATTCATGGATGAAACGCATGGCTTTCTTAAACTAGTCATTAAAGTAGCAAGGATCAGAAATGCCGCATCTCCAATAACGGAAATATTAAGCGTTGTTGTCGGGGTTATTATTATTTATTATGGAGGAATTCTGGTCCTTGAGAAACATGTGTTAACGGGGAGCGAATTTATTGGTTTCCTGCTGGCTATCTTTCAATTAATGCCTCCTATTAAAGAACTCAGCAGTGTTAATAATAGGATTCAGGAATCAAGTGCGGCAGCCGACCGGATATTTGAAATAATGGATACGCAGCCCTCTATAAGGAATATTGAAAAACCTCTGGAACTAAAGAACTTTAAGGAATCCATTGAATTCCGTAACGTGTCCTTCCATTATGATGATTCGGATGAACTTGTTCTGGATGATATCTCATTCAAAGTCAAAAAAGGGGAAATACTTGCATTCGTTGGTCCCTCTGGCGGCGGAAAATCAACCCTTGTTGATCTGATATCTCGTTTTTTTGACCCCACTTCAGGAACTATTCTTATCGATAACATCGATATTAAAGAAATAAGTATAGAAACCCTTCGCGGATTTATGGGAATTGTAACTCAGGAAACATTCCTGTTTAATGAATCGATAAAAAACAATATCGCTTATGGCTTAACCGAATTTCCTCTTGAAAAAATTATAGAAGCTGCTAAAACTGCAAACGCTCATAATTTTATCATGGAGATGCCTGATGGATATGATACAAAAATAGGAGAAAGGGGAGTGAAAATATCAGGTGGTCAACGCCAGCGCTTATCTATAGCGCGTGCGTTATTAAAAAATCCGGAAATTATGATATTTGATGAAGCCACTTCCGCTCTTGATAATGAATCAGAACTACTTGTTCAGGAGGCCATTGAAAGATTAATGATTAATAGGACAACTTTCGTTATTGCACATCGCCTTAGTACAATTAGGAATGCTAATAAAATAATTGTCCTTGACAGGGGCAAAATCGTTCAATACGGAACTCACGATGAGTTAATCCAAAATGATAAAGGTCTTTATAATAAATTTTATGAAATGCAGTTTAGGGATTGATAAGTGATATCCTCAAGATATAACCAAAATCTACCTTTCTATTTTATCATTGCGGCAGCCTGTACATTTGTCTTTTCCATTTTCCTGCTGCAAATCTTTGCCGGAATTGCAGCTCTGCTCTGGTTATTTGAAAAAAACATAGAGAAGAAGAAAGCATTCGATATCTTAACTGCCGCTGTTTTAACTTTCGGTATTATCAGGTTAATTACAGTTTTCACTTCAGAATATCCGAACGTTAGTTATGAAGTGCTATATAAGGAGGGAATCTTCTATCTCTTTTTCTTTTCCGCAAACTTTTATCTGAAAATATTCTCAGTTGAGAAGCGTCTTATTATTATTCAGATTTTTCTGTTCGCTGCCGCTATTGCATCATTGACAGGTATTATTTCGTTTAATCTGAATTATTATGATAGGGCCCAGTCTTTTTCATCAGGCTATACCGTTTTTTCTACTTATCTGTTGGCCGCTTTGCCCATCCTGATATTTTCTCCCCTTAATAAAGATGATAAAAAAGATAGGTATTTAAGAGTTATTGGTATAATAATAATTGTTATTGGCCTTGTAACATCCTTAGGAAGAACAAGTATTGCCTTAGCTGTTTTATTTTTGGTCTTTGGCGTTATATTAAAAAAGATCAGCTATAGGGACATTCTGATTATTCTTATTGTGGTTTCCCTTCTTGCACTCCTCTCTTTTCATAATAATTCCCATCAGGTAATTGGTAGAATTGACAATCCCGTTGGGCTTTCCGACAGGGACGTATTGTATAAAGGAGCAAAGGAAATATTATTTAATCATCCTATCCTGGGGTATGGCCCTCGTACATTCAAAAGCATATTCCCCTTGTTTAGTGAGATGACTGATAAAGGTGTCGGCGGATGGCATAATGAATTTCTTCAGATTTATTTTGATTCCGGTATTTTTGGGCTTACAGCCTATCTGCTTTTAATTGCCTGTATTTATTTTATCGGGATAAAATTATTGAAATCTCGCATTTACACGGATGTTATAATTGGTCTATTGTTCTCGGTAAGCAGCTTTATTCTCTCTGCATTTACATCAGGTTTTATCACTTCTGCTGTCTTATCGGTATTATTTGTCTTAGTTATTACATTGCTTAATTCATTTAAAATTGAACACCTTAATTAGTCTGAAAATAGTACCTTGCTCCTATTCCGGCATCAATTTTTAAGGATGTTCCTGGAATCATGTAAATTACCGGTGCTATTTCAAAAAACACATCGATTGGGGCATCTTTTACATACCACCCAATTCCCGCAACTCCTCTTACACCAAACTTGGCATCGTTATTTCCACCGGTCTGAAGTTTTAATCCAGGGCCGTAATAGATAACAAGCGTTTCTGAAGTTTTTAACCAATCGTAATTATGCCATAAGTAATCACAGTTTAACTGCATCCTGCTGTTGTTAAAATTTGTAAATGAAAATCCTAAACCGAAATCCAAAGCATTTGTATTATTTAACCAGTATTTTCCGCTTAACCCTGAGGGCTCTCCAACCATAATGCCGATTCCATAACCTTTATCCTGGGCAGGACTTATTATACCCAATAATAAAAATATAATTGCAAAATATGCCGATTTCTTCATACTTATGTATCCTCTCATGATTATTTTTACAAAACTACCACTTTTTAGACTCATTAAGAATTCTTTCACTTATATTTACTATCTGTTTTTTTACTTTTTTAGATATAACAACATGAGAGTATTGAATGGATACAATGGCAGATAACCGTGTATACGAGATGGCAGAAAATTATTCTTCCCCACTTAATAATCAGAAGAATGAAATAGCAATCATTCTCGCTGCAGGTCATGGGAAAAGAATTAAATCCCACCTTTCTAAAATGCTGCATACAATCTGGGGCGTTCCTACAGTAGAAAGAGTTTTTAATGCATGCAGTAACGGAATCTATGATACTAATATTATTGTTGTGGTTGGTATTAAAGCAGTAGATGTAATGAATGTTCTTGGTAAAAGAAATTTTACTGCATATGCATATCAGGAAGTTCAAAAGGGAACAGGACATGCCCTGCAGATTGCCCTGAAGAAAATAAGTGATAAAAGCTTTGATGGAAACATTTATGTTCTCCCGGGAGATATGGGACTCATAAACCAGGATACTATGTCCATGTTTAGACAGGATTTTATAAAATCGGGAAGCAACATGATGGTACTTACCGGCAATTATGAGGGAGATCCTTTAGAAAATCATTATGGAAGAATAATAAGAGTAAAAGAAAAAGATGAGAATGGAAAACCTTCTGGTAAAGCCTGTGGTAAGGTGATTGAAATAATGGAGTTTAAGGACATAATGGCTCTACCGGAAGACCTACCATATAAAGTCAATTTTAATGGTATGGTCTATTCATTTGCTAAGGAGGAACTCCTGGGGATAAATGAATTTAATTCAGGAGTATATGCATTTAATTATAAAATACTTCTTAGCCTTGTTAAAAATCTGTCAAGTAATAATGCGCAGAGTGAAGTTTATATTACAGATCTGATCTCCATATTCAATAAAAACAATTATTCAGTTATGGCTGTAAGCCCTATGGAACCGCATGTTGTCATGGGCTTTAATAATAAATCTGTTCTTAAGGAGATGGAAATTGTTGCGCGTAGGCAGAATTATAACAGGTTAAAAGATATAATAGAAATAGAAGATCCGGATGATTTCTTTATTCATGATTCTGTAATTGATCAGATCCTTGAACTTGATAAATTAAATATTCCTCTTGATATTGCTGTGGGTAAAGGAGTTTATATCGGTAAAGGTGTAAAGCTGAATTATAATGTTGAAATAAAACAGAATTCATTCATTGAGGGGAATATTATTTTCGGGAAGAATATTGTTATCTGGGAAAATGTCCATATCTCCGTATTATCGGGTCAAACTATGAAGATCGGGGAGGATGTCGAAATCCTATGGGGCAATACTATTAAAGGAAATATTGAAATAGGCAAAGGATCCAGGATAGAATCCAGTGTTCGTCTTACAGGCAGTAATGAATTTCCTTTGCATATTGGTAATAATGTTTTGATAAAGGGAACTACCTATATCTTCGGGTCTGTTCTTGAAGATGGCGTTCATATTGAGAACAGCGTTATTATCAGGAAAAAAATTGTGCGGCTTGCTGATCAGAAAGGAGTTACTAAACCAGTCAGGTTCTATATCCCTGATCCCGAAGGAATAAATGCTATTAAGGAACTGTAACAGTTTAAAATGAAAAAAGCTCTTAATAGAGCTAATTTCATTTCACCAATTACTTTTTTATAAATCAGATTATGCTGTCGCTACGGTTAAGCCGTTCAAATGTTTAGTCAGAGCAGCTTTTTTCCTTGATGCATTGTTCTTAGGTATCTTTCCTTTTACAGAACTTCTGTCTAATATGGCAACAGCTTCTTTGTAAAGTTTTTCTACTTCGGTTTTATCGGTACTTGATAGAACTTTCTTAATAGAAGTCTTAATCTTCGATTCTGTCATCTGATTTACTTTTCTTCTTCTTGCTGTAGTACGTATTCTTTTCTTTGCCGATTTATGGTTAGCCATTAAATGAAACCTTTATAGAAATAATAAAAAATTGACTATAAATATAGTTATTATAGGATTTGATGTCAACATCTACTTTATTAAATTTCTTTTACAATAATTCATAAATATGCTTAAAATCAACGAAATTTACTATTCTGTACAAGGGGAAAGCACTAAAGCAGGGCTGCCCTGTGTCTTTGTCCGCCTTACTTACTGCAATTTAAGGTGTTCCTATTGTGATACAGAATATGCGTTTTATGAAGGAAAGGACCTAAGCATAGAGGATATTATACTTGAAATACGGAAATATGACTGCTCTCTTGTTGAAATTACAGGGGGGGAGCCTCTGTTCCAGGAAGAGTCCTTTGGCCTAATGAGGCAGCTTGCCGATAATGGATTTGAGGTTCTCCTTGAAACCGGAGGCAGCTTGCCGGTAAATAATGTCGATAAAAGAGTTAAAATAATTATGGATCTTAAGACCCCGTCAAGTGGTATGCTGAAGAAAAATATGTATGAGAATATTAATTACCTTAAAAAAGAAGATGAAGTTAAATTTGTTATCGGCAGCAGGGAAGACTATTTGTGGTCTAAAAATATTGTAGAGACATATTCTCTTAATAATAAATGTCATGTTCTTTTCTCTGTAGTATTCGGTAAGCTTCTGCCCGTCGAATTAGTGAATTGGATTTTGGAAGATAAATTAAATATAAGGTTTCAATTGCAGATGCATAAATTCATCTGGAAACCTGATGAAAGAGGAGTATAATGAAAATAGCAAAAGAGTTTTCTTGGGAAATGGGGCATCGGCTCCCTGAACATTTTGGCAAATGCAAAAATATACATGGCCATTCATATAAAATGATTGTTGAACTGGAAGGTGATGTTGATAAGAATGGCATGATACTCGATTACTTTGAACTTAAAAAGATAGTTAATCCGATTGTTGAGGAACTCGATCATGCTTTCCTTGTATATAAGGACGATGAAGAGGTACTCAATTTTCTGACTAAAATAAATTCTAAAAAGATTGTCGCCGGATTTCAATCAACAGTTGAAAATATTTGTTCCTATTTCCTGGAAAGAATTAAAAATTCCAACTTACCTTCAAATATAAAATCACTTAAGGTGCGGATATGTGAAACACCTGACGATTATGCGGAAGAAGAAATCAGGATAAATGAATAATGTCAAAATTTAAGTTATATATAGAATATGAAGGCACTCGTTACAGCGGCTGGCAGAAGCAGCAGAATGCAAAAACCATTCAGGGGACTCTCTTTAATATCGGAACAGAAATATTTAAGACATCCGGTTTTGATTTGCAGGGTTCGGGAAGAACAGATAGCGGTGTGCATGCGCTTTGCCAGATTGCTCATCTTGACGTAAAGACTATGC
Organism: Ignavibacteriaceae bacterium; assembly: GCA_031292455.1. Taxonomy (GTDB): domain Bacteria; phylum Bacteroidota; class Ignavibacteria; order Ignavibacteriales; family Ignavibacteriaceae; genus Fen-1301. Next base: position 6,548 of record JARLHC010000013.1, on the reverse strand, counting down.
TCAGCCCTGAAATAATCAGGTTAAAATTCAATGATCTCCTTCCCTCCGATATCAATATTCTTGAAGTGCAGAAGATAAATAGTAATTTCCATGCACGGCATGATGCTGTGTCTCGCAGTTACATCTATCAGGTTTCTAGAAGAAGAACAGCATTCGGGAAGAATTATGTCTGGTGGATAAAGGATACCCTTAATTTCGATTTAATGAGCTCTGCTTCGTTTAATTTTATAGGCATGCATGATTTTACATCCTTCTCTGATGAAGACAAGGAAGAAAAATCAACTAAAGTTCAGATAGAGAATATTGAAATGAAGGAAGCAGGCAGCATTATTCTTATCCGTATAACCGGATCTCACTTCCTTTGGAAAATGGTTAGAAGGATGGTAGGCACTCTGGTAGAAATCGGGAGGGGAAAACTGAATGAGAAAGACCTTCTCTTTTATCTAAACAATAAAAGTAAAGACCCATCAAGATTTACAGCCCCTCCTTCAGGATTATTCCTTGAATCAGTGCTTTATAAAAATGAAATTAACTCACGTAAACTTCTTCCGATTATATCGATATAGGCGGGAACTAAATAATATAATAGTACCGTTCTTTTTGACCTTAATTATTTTCCTAAAAATACGGTTTCAAAACGATTTCAAAACGTTTTCAGGCACTTTCCTGCTAACACTTCACTTGATTTCTTTTTACCAGTACAATATTTTCAGATTTTTATCTATCATATATACTAACCCGCACTAATATAGGATGAAAATTCTATTTTCTAAATTATTCCAAGGCACTTATCCAAATCCATTAACAGATCATCGATATTTTCAAGCCCTACTGCCATCCTGATTCCTCCGGGGTCTATACCAAAATCGGTCAGCTTTTCCGGAGGAATCATAGAATGGGTCATCGATGCAGGATGCTCAAGCAATGTTCTTGTATGTCCTAAACTTACTGCAAGGGTGATTGTATAAGCATTCTTTGCAGCAAAGTTCATCATCTTTCTTCAATTCTCTTTTCTTTCAATACTGTCTTTCCCTTTTAATCCGAAATAGATAAGACTGCCCGGGGCGAAATTGTTATTGTAGTCTCTCATCTGCTTCTTTGCAAGCTCATGAAATTTATATTCAGGCAGTCCGGGGTAGTTAACAAATGCAATCTTAGGATGTGTGTTAAGAAATTCTGCCGCTACTATAGCATTTTTAATTTGCTGGCTTATTCTCAGGTGAAGAGTAGGGAGTCCGTATGTTGACACAGTCCATGCAGCCTTTGTACTTAATACTGCCCCGAAATCTTTCCTGTAAAGGAGTATCAGGTCCTGATACTTACTGGGACCAATAACTACACCCCCCATATCAGTTCCGAATCCGCCGATTCCTTTGGTTAATGAATGAATTGTAAAATCTGCACCCAGTTCGATAGGTCTCTGGCAATACGGGGTAGCAAAAGTATTATCTACAACTATATGTATGAAATTCCCGGCAATCCTCTTGCTATTCACCTCTTCGCATATTCTTCTTATTTCCTCGATATCAATGATATCCAGATTAGGATTCGAAGGAGACTCAAAATAGATAACCTTGGTTCTGTCTGTTATTATATCCTTCAGGCTAGCGGTCTCTGTGAGATCCAAAGGAGTGAATTTTATATTATATCGCGGGTACCAGTTGTTAAGAAGCGAAAAAGTACATCCGTATAAAGTTTTATGTGTTATTATCTCATCTCCTGATTTTGTTAATACCCCAAGTATTCCCGATATGGCCCCCATCCCGGTTGCAAATGTAACAGCCATTTCACCCCTTTCAATATATGCCAGGTTTTCCTCAAGCATGTCTTTATTCGGTTCCCCGAGTCTGTCATATATATAAATAGGAATCGATTCTTCACCAAGCATCTTTGAATTGGCAAATTCCCTGAACCCTTCGGCGCCTCTTTCTACTGAATCCAGCCGGAAGATAACTGATGATGATATCGGGGCTACTACATGATGGGAATAATCCCATTTTCTGGATACATTCTTTCCGTATATCATATGTGTCTGCATTGAATATTTGGAATCGTCTGTAGGTATGGTTGACTGTTCTGTTGTTTCTTTTATTTCCATTTTCTCCTCTCCATATTATTTAATACACCCTGTAAAATGTAATGGAAATACAGCACAAATTCATCGTGTGCTAAACAACCGGGTGTTTTATAGCTTCGGAGTTTTAATATCAATTTCATATATTAAAAGATTATTATTTATAAAATTGGAGAATCTGAATGAGAAGTACTTTATTCTTCCTTGGTTTTTTGTCGTTATTCATCCTTGCATCCTGCGAAAAGAAAGAAGAAAAAGTTCAACAGGTTAATGCACCTGCCGGAGCTCATGTTGTTAAAGTTGAGGATAAGATTGACGCTAAAGATTATTCCTACCTTCAGGTAAGTGAGAATAACGGGAGAAAATATTGGATAGCAGCAAATAAGGTGGATGCCGTTAAAGGAGATATTCTGTATTATACTAAAAGTATGGAAATGAAGAATTTTCCTAGCCCTACTCTCAAAAAAACCTTTGAATCCATTCTATTTGTTGATGACATAACAAAGACTCCTCATAATATGAATAATCCTAATGCCGTTCCCCCCGTTGACCCAAAGACTGCCCATTCGCAGGTAATGGCTACTCCTAAAATTGATATAAATTTAGAACATGTTAAAAACGGAAAAACTATTGCACAGATCTATAATAATATGGATATGTTGAATGGGCAAATGGTAAAGGTCAGAGGTAAGGTTGTTAAATATAACCCGGAAATTATGGGAAGGAACTGGATCCATATCCAGGATGGGACTGAATCCGGCAGCAACTACGATCTCATGGTTACCAGTAAGGATCAGACATCAGTAGGCCAGATTATCATTGTTGAGGGTAAGATTGCTACCAATAAAGATTTTGGTGCAGGTTATACCTATAAGGTCATGATTGAAGATGCAAATCTAACAGTTGAAAAAGGAAGCTGATACTTAGCTTCCTTTCCATCTAAAGGGGTAGGGGGCGGGTTATTTAACTGTTTTTGAGCTTCTTTTTGTATATATTTATCATACTAAAATTGGCGGGTATTTGCCTTCCATGTTATTATTTTAATTAAGGCAGGAATTTTTGGTACTAAATTTATTAAAGCTTATAGGCAGGAAACTACAGGGGAAATCATCTTCAAAGAAAAAAGAATTAAAAGAGATTGAGAAGAAAAAGGATTCTGTTCAAAAAAAGGTGCAGGACAAAAAAAATGAGGTTACCGTTCAGGGAGGGGATGTAAAGGGCAGCTATGTAAATCCAAATTATAAGGGTTCAAATCCCCGAGGATATTCACTCCCTAGATCTCCCTACAGAAAACCACCTCAGACTGATTCGGTTAAACATGCATCTGCGCCCAAAACTTCTGCCAAACCTTTAATTAAACCGGTTTCCAAAATTGCTGTAAAATGGAATCCGGATGAATTTAAAGTCCCCGTAATTGAAGGTAAAAAAAGGTTTCATGATTTCGGTCTTCCTGAAGAAATAATGCATGCTATCTTTGATCTTAATTTCCAGTATTGTACTCCAATCCAGATGGAAATTCTCGGTAAGGGTCTTGAAGGAAAGGATGCTATTGGACAGGCTCAAACGGGTACCGGTAAAACTGCTGCATTTCTGATCACCTCATTAACCAGAATTCTCAGGAATAAATCAGCAGAAAATAAGAGACCCGGTTCTCCAAGGGTTTTGGTTCTCGCTCCTACAAGAGAGCTTGCTATGCAGATATCACAGGATGCTCTTCTCCTTTCTAAATATCTGAATTTAAATATACTTACTGTTTTCGGCGGGATGGATTATAATAAACAGCGCAATTATCTTGTAAATAAAACTGTCGATATTCTGATAGGTACCCCCGGCCGGATTATTGATTTTATCAATAAGCATGAACTTCACCTTAATAATGTTGATACTCTCGTTCTCGATGAGGCGGACCGTATGCTCGATATGGGCTTTATTCCTGATGTGAAGAAAATTGTGCGCGCCTGCCCTCCCAAAGAAGCAAGACAAACCCTCTTCTTCAGTGCTACAATCAATACCGATGTAAGAAATCTTGCCGGAAGCTGGACCAGGGATTCCTTCTCAGTAGAAATTGAGCCCGACGAGTTGATTGTAAAAAGTATAGAACAAATTGTGTATATAGTTTCTTCCCGTGAGAAATATTATCTGCTGTATAATATCTTAATGAAAGAAAAACCCGGAAAGATACTCGTATTTGTAAACCGGAGGGATGAAGCAAGGGATCTTGGCAGAAAACTTTTCAGGAACGGGATCGAATGTGAAATTATATCCGGCGAAGTAGATCAGCGTAAACGGATTAAAGTTCTTGACAATTTCAAATCAAGTGCGGTTAAGGTTCTTATTGCTACTGATGTAGCTGGTAGAGGAATACATGTTGATAATATTTCGCATGTAATAAATTTTTCCCTGCCGGGCGACCCTCAGGATTATGTCCACCGGATCGGAAGGACAGGCAGGGCAGGTGCAACCGGTATCTCAATCAGTTTTGCTACCGAAGATGATTCATTCAGCATTCCTGCTATCGAGGAATTAATCGGGAAACCATTTGTCTGCATAAATCCTCCCGAGGAGCTTCTTAAACAGCCACCTCCATATGAACGGGAAGCTAAAAAGGTTGAACCGGTTAAAAGTAATTATCCGCGTCCTCAAAGAAATTATAATAGAAGAAAATAATAACCTTCCGGTGGATCTAATAATTTGTATTGACAAATATAAATTTATTTTTTACGTTAAACCATTCGAAATCAAATCACTCAGTGTGCGGGTTTATTAATATAAAAGAGTAGTTATAGATTATTATTACCATTTAAAGGAAAAATAGTATTTCCTGTATTTGAGTTTCAATATAACCTTGGTGGAGGTTGTATTAATATCAAATAATAAAATAAAAGGTAAATTATGAAACTCTCCTTCTTGTTTGGGATAATGGTCTTGTTTTTCTTTGCGGGATGTGAATACAATAATATAACTCCGGTTGCTGCTCCCGCAAACGACAATTCAGTTTCCTTTGAAATCAATTATACAGATTACTCAAATTGCTGCTATTTTATTGATGCGGTTTATGCCGATACCTCTGCACAATTGAATTTGTTTAATAAATATTATGGCAATATTGTACCTGTAATTGTACCCCGGTATAGGATTTCTTCTTTTGAACTTTACATTTCTGATTCTTACTTCTATCCGGTTACTAATATAAAAGGGTGGGCCTATCTTAATCTTCCGGTCAGAAAATCAGCTGCTTTATATGACGATAGCCTAAGGTATAATCAAACGCCGGTTATTGGAGAAAAATACTCCGGTAATTTTAGAAGATTGGAATATGGTCAGGACTATATATTCCAATCGGAGACAGGATATATAAATTTAATAAATGAACCGGCAGATGGGGCTTTGCTCGCTGTTGCTTATAAAACTGATGAAGGCTCTTATGGCGAATTTGAATCTGAAATAATAAATGGCCAAAAAGATCAGATCGTCCTGAAAATGATTAAACCTCCTTACTTGAACCCTGATATGAAAGATGCCTGGAAACTTCAGTTAAAGAATATTTATCGAATAGACCTTGGAACTATTATTAAAAGTATTGATCTGAATATATATTATAAAATTAACAACCTGCTCTTTAGCAGTTGGTATAGTGATAGTTTCCTTAGATTGTTCGGATTCGATCAAATTAACAGTTCGGAAGCTCCGGTGCCTGATGGAAAATTTGATCAAAGACCATATTTTACCTATCTCCCCTCAACTTCAGATATAATCTTTCCTGTTCTGCAGCCATTCGGTAATAACTGCCCTAAGCAGGTACTAGATCTAAGTTATCATGCCATTTATGATTCGTCCAAAAGTTCTTTAACTCAAAAGGATGGGTTTGTAATCAAAGGGTCCATTGTTCCTGATTAATAAAATTAGTGTAATTCCCGGCTGTGTTTATCTCAGCCGGGATGGTTTTAATTTTGAACGTAGGATTAATTCAAATATGTTTTCCCATCATATAATATATATTCCGGGATCCTTAATTTTGACCATTTTTCCCCCCCGGCGTTTGGACAGTTATTGGTCTGAAAGGACATTTTACTGTCGGTATCTCTACTAAATATTTATTCGGCCTCGGATATTCAAATTATTGATATTCCGGATCACTCCCTTTCAATTCTATTCTTTGTTCTAAATACAAGTAAATTGATGCAGTTTTGTTTTGTAATCTGATAAAAAAGTTAATATTTTAAAAGGTTATATTAATCTATTACTTCTTTCAATTCTTTACCTTTTTGATTTTTCTAATTTTAGGAGAACGATGAGTTATAAAAAATATCAGAATATTATTGCAATTTTTATCGCACTGATAACAGGGATTGTATTTGCAATGACAGTCCAGTCTTCCGTATCATTCTGGGACTGTGGAGAATGTTCGGCTGCCGCTGCGTGGCTTCAGGTTGCCCATCCCCCCGGAGCCCCATTCTTTAACCTGATCGGAAGA
>JARLHC010000087.1 GCA_031292455.1 Ignavibacteriaceae bacterium | reverse complement strand
GAAACAGTTTATTATACTATAAAAATTTAATAAATTATGACACATTTGATAAAGCAGAACAAATTATTATACGGAGGCAGGGTATGCAAGCACGATTTATTCGAATCATATTTTCAGTAATATGTTTGCTATTCCTTTCATTTTCTGTTTACGGACAGACAAAGTCGATACATCCTCCGGGGAAATTAGTCGAAGTTAATGGAGCCAAGTTATGGGTTGAATCAGAAGGGAGAGGAGAACCGCTAATACTAATTCCAGGAGGACCGGGAGATTCGCATTATTTTCATCCTGCATTTTCCGTACTGGCAGACTCATTTAATGTAATTTGTTTTGATGCATTCGGAAGGGGGAAATCAGACAGGGCGGATAATCCGAAGGGTTATTCATTTAACAGGGATGTTGAGGATATAGAGGGACTACGTAAGGCGCTGGGATTTGAATCGATAAACCTGATGGGGCATTCATACGGAGGGATGGTGGCGCAGGAATATGCTTTAAGATATCCAAGCAGGGTGAAAAGATTAATACTTTCGAACACTTTGTTCAGTGCTGAGATGTGGCAGGCGAACAATGACAACTGCAATTATGAAATAAAGAATCAATATCCTGAAATATGGGACAGCTTAATGATAGTGAGGGGGTTAGGGTTCCATTCGGGAGACAAAATACACCGCGATTTATATGCCGAGGTACCGCCGGGACTTTTTTATTTTTATGATGCATCGAAGGGAGGGCATTTAGATAACACAAATAATCCTGATGTTTATTACAGCATTGCGGGGTACGACTGTGATTTTCTGATTGGAGGGGACATAACTAATATTGATTTCAGGACAAAGCTAAGGGATCTGAAGATGCCGCTGCTTATTCTTGCAGGTAGATTTGACCGTGTAGCGCTGCCAAGGTTTTCAATTCAGTTTAAGCAATATGCACCGCAGGCAGAGTTTGTATGGTTTGAGAAAAGCGGTCATCTGCCATTTGTAGAGGAACCGGAGAAATACTTTAAGGTGGTGAGAGAGTTTTTGAGTAAGATACACTGAAATCTCATTATATAATTCATATGGTGAGTCAATGGGTAAATACTCTATTGAATTGGATGAGGGGTTGAAAGAAATGAAAATTGCGAGATTAGATGCAGATACCACTTACAAAATTATTTTAGATCCCACGGTGGGAACCTGGAAGAGATATTGAATAATAAATCATTTCCTATTGAAGGATCAGATTGCAATAATTTTATAGGATGAAATATTATCTGATCAAATGACTAAAATTGTTTATGTTCTGCCATGAGATTAATTATTTAATTAAAATGTATCCAATATGAAAAAAATGTACCTCTTCTTAGCACTTTTCATTTTAATGTTTGAAGGTTGCGCATCATTAGATAAAGTTTCCTATTATAATAATTCGGGTACATGGGAAACAAGTTCTTTATATTATTCTTATGAAGAAATGCCTTTTAAAATATATTGGAATAAATATGAAGGAAACAATATATCAATATATTTAAGTCCTCATCCCCTATTGGGCCGTAATCTGGCTTTGAGTTTTTCATATTTACCAGTAATGATACCCGATATATTTTCGTTAGCCTATCAATTAATTGCGCCCGATACAGATAGTCTAGTTTTCGAAACAATAGTAGTTGCTGAAAAAAAATATCTATGCAATAGATTTATCGAAGATATCATTTATTATCAATAATGAAATCCTAATTCCCACCAAAGTGTATTGCACTAGAATTACTGATGACACAACAAAATATCATACTTATGCGCGGAATCCAACTCTTTATGGTTTAGAAAAGGTTGATATATACAAATACAAAAGCGGTGAAATCATTCTGAATAATGAAAAAATATATGCTGTTTTCCAATTACCAATAAAGAAGGAAAAAGTCGAAGATATGAAAATTAAATTTAATCAGTCATCTACATATAATGATAATATCGATATAAAAGAATTGCACTTAAAAAGGGAAACGACATTTATTTATGACCCTAAATGTTTCTTGAGGGCAATGAATCATTAGATGTAAATTCAAAAATAGGATATGTGTAATTTTTTTATTTTAAAATTAATTTTAAATTATTCATTTTTTACTTGACATTTAAATAAATTATTGTTATATAATTTGTTCTGATTTTTATGAATCAGGATCTTTTTTTACCTGCCTGAGATGATCATTCCACGGATTTTTACCGATATTCACTGATTTTTACGGATTTTTCCGTTTCCTCTCCCGGGGACCTCAGGGGGATGACGGCGGGACGCCTCACTATTGGTTAACTGCAATAATTCCTTCTTTATAAAGCAATCAAATAAAAATTATTAGTAAAATATGCGAAATTGGCGGAAACACCGGGGACTGATGGAACGGAACTTATCTATATAATACTGAAATGAGGGGGATTTGATGGTTTTAGTTTTCAAAATATTTAATATTGTAAGTGGAATTTGGTTTATTATTATCAATTTAAGGAGTTTGGGGCATGTCGAAATCCAAGGATGATCTTAATATTCATTTTAAGGGGAAGACTGATGGTTTGGTAATTAAGATAAACGGGAAGGTTATTTATCCTTTCAAAGAGGAGGAGACTGCAAAGGAGATAAATCCAAACAAATTAAGGACACAATTAAAGGCAGGTGTGGCTGCAACTTTTTCGGGTGCAGTTAACAGGGTAGTACCACTGCGCGGAACATGGAAAAGATGGCCGGTGAAATCGCGCGTGCCGTATAGGAATATTTTAGCGGCGAATATTAATAAGTGCACGGCAGAGCATCCGACGACGAGGAATCTTATTTGTCCTGATTCACCATGGGGTTTGCCAGGGACAGAGGCAGTTATAGATGCTGAGGGGATAAAAATTGTTGTAGGACCGATTGCAGATCAGATTGATTTATATGAATATGAGAAACTATTTACTGCGGCGGGGGTTCTGAGTGTTTACAATCCAAGGGAGAAGGAGAATGAATCGTATAGCATTTATCCTTTGGGTGCAGAGATAAAAGATTTGGATCTTACAAAAAATATAAGTGTGAATTTTCGTTTTAGCGATGAGATGAAGGTGAACATTGCAAGATATCAGAAATGCATTTTATATTTTACTATTGTTATAGGAAATGAATTTGGAACGACAAAGAGGTGGTTGAGCGGGTATCCTTCTATATTTTTGTTAAGTAATGATGCAGAGGGGAAGCTTATCGGGGGAGAGTATAGTGATATATTAGGGAAGGAGTATTAGGGGAAAGAGGATTGGGGGAGATATTATCCGGATGGATTTGTGGATTGGGGACATTGGACTATAGGTGGATTGTGCGAAATTGGGGAATGCAGATCGATTAAATGGCGGGAGGAACGGAGGTTCAGGAATGGCGGCTTATGGGGTGCGGGGGAATATTATTCGAAGAGAGTATCGGTGGACGGGGCATTGAATCTTTTCTTACCGAATCTTTTATATGCGAGATCGGTGGCTTCCCTGCCCCGCGGAGTTCTCTGGATGAATCCCTGCTGGATAAGGAAGGGTTCGTAGACTTCTTCGATAGTACCGGGATCTTCATTAACAGCAACGGCGAGTGTACCGAGTCCGACGGGGCCGCCTTTATACTTTTCGATAATAGCGAGGATGATATCTTTATCCATTTCGTCGAGACCGAACTCATCAACCTCGAGAGCGTTTAATGCTTTCTGGGCGATGGATAGGTCGATCACTTTTTTATTTTCATAATCGGCAAAATCTCTTGTACGCTTTAAGAGGCGGTTAGCGATCCTTGGTGTGCCTCTTGATCTTTTAGCAATTTCGAGTGCTGCATTTTCATCAATAGGGATATCGAGGATACGCGACGAACGAGTAACGATATATCGAAGAGTAGCTGCGTTGTAGTAATCGAGACGAAACTTAATTCCAAAGCGGTCGCGCAAGGGGGAAGTAAGCATACCAGCCCTGGTAGTAGCGCCGATGAGAGTATATTTAGGAAGACTAATCTGAACGGAACGGGCGCTGGGACCGGAGTCGATCATAATATCGAGTTTATAATCTTCCATAGCGGAGTAGAGATATTCTTCCACAACCGGAGAGAGCCGGTGGATTTCATCGATAAAGAGAACAGATCTTTCCTCGAGGTTAGTGAGGATGCCAGCAAGGTCGCCCGGTTTTTCGAGAACGGGGCCTGAAGTAATTTTTATTTTGCTTTGCAATTCATGAGCGATAATATAGGCAAGGGTAGTTTTCCCTAATCCCGGAGGTCCTGTAAGGAGGACATGATCGAGAGCTTCTTTTCTTTTATTAGCAGCGGATATAAACACGTTAAGGTTTTCGGTAATCTTATCCTGCCCCTTGAAATCCTTGAGGGAGACCGGGCGTAGAGTTTGATCAATGGTATTATCTTCCGGAGTTAAGTCCGGAGAAGTTAAATCGGATTTACGCATCAGGTTAAGTAACCAACTCTTTATTTTTCATTTTTAATTTATGGATAATATAGACCATAAGTGTCATAAGTCCAAGCATAAGAATAGCGGAGCCGAGAGTATTCCAGACATTAAAAGCCCTATCAAATAATACAGACAGGCCGGGGTTCCAAGCGCTGCCGAATAAAATTACCAAATGGACAACATAAATTAGCAAAGTATTTCTACCTATTAAAATAATAATACGGGGAATGGATTCAATTTTCAGGCAAATCATAGAAACAATAGCGTTAAGTATCAGAACGAATCCTAATCTTAACATCATAAGATTGGGGCTGGTATCCCAATAATAGTAAGGGAAGCACATGGAAGCGATTATATGACCGATCAAAGCTATTAAGAGGAATAAAATGCCTGAGAGAAAGAGGTTACGACTGAACCTTGCCGTTTTAAATATCATAGGGTTCTTAGCGAGATAAGTCCCGAGAAAAGCGCCAGCCAGAATGAAACCGATCCATGGGAAAATAGGGAACTGCGAGCCGGTACCTTTGTAGAAAAAGGAGGCCAGATAAACAGGGAAATATTTAGTCCAATTGACTAATTCAGTTAAGGGAAAAATGAAAATAGAGAACAGGGCAGTTGATCCGAAGACCCAATAGTCGTTTAATTTAAACTTTTCTATAAGGAAGAAGGTTGTGATAATAAAAAGGAGTCCTGTTCCGATAAGCTGGAGGACATCGATCGATTCGAAAGTTTGCCAGGCAGTAGGCGAGACAGAGGAGAAATCGATTAAAGTAGGGGCCGGAAAACGGAGCATATAGCCGAGAAAAAGGAGCAGCGCAAATCTTTTAAGTCCTTTAGTAACCCTGGGGTTAGAATCGAAGGGTTTATCGTTCAGCCGGAACAAGTAAGTAAATACAGCGCCGGCAGAGAATAGGAAAATAGGAGCTGTAACGCCGCGCATAAAGAACCAGGTAGCAAAGACGGGGTTATTCAAAGTTCTATAGTCATTCGAAAGGAAGGCATCGATAGTATGTCCCTGGACCATCTGGAAGACTGCGACAGCCCTCATAATGTCGATGAAAATAATTCTGTTTTTCTTAGCACTTTCTGTCATAGAGAAAACAAAAATAGAGAAAATAAAATTAAAATATAGGCTCACTGGATAAATATATCGTGGGCATATATT
>JARLHC010000086.1 GCA_031292455.1 Ignavibacteriaceae bacterium | reverse complement strand
TGGAATCTGAGGAAAAAAGAGCTTCGCTTTCGGCAGTTTATTCCATTATAGCTTTTTTAACAGTACCGTTTTTCATTTTTATTATGCCCAGAATAATGAAAGGACTTCATCCCGGTTCCGCAGATGATACTAATGCTGGCCCAATTGTTAATTTTAAGATGAATGGCAATATGCAGCTAATCTTCTTCTTGTCACTAACAGCATTTACTATACTCTTTTTTTGGATGTGGAGCATAGGATATAAATCACTGATCTATAAAGATAAAATCAATAAAATATATACAAAAGGATAATTGTGGAAGGTCTTTACCAATTTCTTCAGAATAATGCTATATATATAGTAATGATTATTGTGCTTATTGTCTGGACAGGAATCTTTTTCTATCTGCTCAACCTCGATAAGCGTATGAAGAACTTTGAAAAGGAATTTAAGAATAATAAGGAATAGCAGGAATATGCAATCTGTTACAAAAGGAGAAAAATAAATGAAAAATAAATATATATTCGGCGGGATAATTATTACTGTCTTCCTCGCTATAATGGTTTATCTTTTTACCCAAAGCAATATTCAGTACGAAAGCAATTTCCAGAATGTAATGACTAAGGATAAAGTATGCAAAGCTACCGGAAGCTGGGTTAAAACTAAAAACTATGAGGTGGATAAGGTGAACAGGACTTTTTCATTCTTCATGATGGATGACAAAGGGAATGAAATGAAAGTTGTTTATGATGGTACAATTCCTAATAATTTTGAATCTGCTAAAAGTGTGGTCGTTACGGGCCAGTTTAAAGACGGGTATTTCCACGCAAGGGATATTCTCACCAAGTGTCCGAGCAAATATCAGGACGAGAAAATCAAATCTTCTTAAGTTCGGCTTCTGTTTAACAGCGATTATGATGATAATATAAGGATGATTAAATGATTGGAAGTATAATTTTATCAATTGCTCTTGGGTGCAGTATCTTTTCTGTGATAATGTACTATCTGAGTTTTAAAGGCTATAAGAATACTCTTAATTATGGTAGAATCGGCTACCATTCAATGGTAATGCTGGTCCTGGCCGCCGCCCTTTTCCTTGAGTACCTTATCCTTACGCATAATTATGGGTACAGATACGTATATGATTATAGCAGCAATGATCTCGCTAAAGGAATTCTGGCAGCTACATTTTGGGCAGGGCAGGAGGGAAGCTTTATGTTATGGCTTCTGCTTAGTTCAATCGTGGGACTCGTCCTCCAAAACTATTCATCAAAAAGAGGGGATCTCGAACCAAGAGTAATGGCCGTCTTCTCTCTTGCAACCAGCTTCTTGCTTATTATGGTCTCTCCGTTATTCAAAAATCCTTTCGCATCTATTTGGAGTGAGGCCATCTTCTTAAATGCAAAAGATATTAATCCTTCTTTCTTTAGTCTCCCTTTCCTGCAAAATTTTCAGTTCTCTGACAACCAGTCAGGCCAGAGCTTTATTAAAATGAATAGCGACTTATTTACTTCTCTTTCCTCGGCAGGTATTTCTTTAAAAGAATTTATCATCAATGGTAAAGGACTAAACCCTCAGTTATTAAATTTCTGGATGCAGATCCATCCGCCTATTTTATTCTCCGGCTTCTCAATGGCAACTGTACCTTTCTCTTTTGCTGTAGCAGCTTTAATGAAAAACGATTACAGGGAATGGGTTAAGCAGTCCTTCCCCTGGGTGCTTGCTGGCGCAGGAATTCTGGGACTTGGAATTATGATGGGTGGTTATTGGGCCTATGAAATGCTCGGATGGGGAGGCTATTGGGCTTGGGATCCTGTTGAAAATTCAAGTTTGATTCCATGGCTCGTTGGTGTTGCTTCAATTCATACTCTGCTTGTTCAGAGAAAAAGCCAGGCCAAAGGTGGAATCGGAAAATTTGCTAAAACTAATCTTATACTTTGCCTTCTGACTTATATTCTTGTACTATATAGTACATTCTTAACTCGAAGCGGTGTTCTTGGCGATGCCTCCGTGCATTCTTTTGTTGACCCGGGCATGCTTGTTTATTTGTTCCTTGTAATATTTATCGGCTCCTTCTTTGTCTTGGGATTCGGTATGGTAATTTACCGCTGGAAACACCTTTCTGAAAAAGTTGTCTCCGGGGAAGAGGTACTTTCACGTGATCTTGCTCTTTTTACTGCGGCTATTGTATTAAGCGCTTCTGCACTTATCGTTCTTGTCGGTACCTCGGCTCCTATTTTTGGCAAGTCTGTAGATACTTTCTTCTATAGTGAATTGCATATTCCTCTCGCTATTATTATTGGTCTGCTTAATGGTTTAAGCTTGTTGTTGAAATGGAATATGACAAAAGGAAAAGATCTGCTGAAGAGTTCGGTTATTCCTGTTTCTATCGCACTATTTGTTACATTAATGATTATAGTGATCGGCGGGGTGAAGGATGTAATGATGATACTCCTCGCTTTCTCAGCAGCTTTTACTATTGCAGTTAATATCGATATAGCATTTAAAATAATACGTGCTAATTTTAGTATGATAGGTGCTTATGTCTCCCATATTGGAATTGCATTATTTCTCCTCGGTGTTATTGGTTCCGCTGGATATAGTAAACAGATCGATGTAAATCTTGAAAAGAATGTACCCGTTTCAGCTCTTGGATATGAAATGGTTTTTACCGGCTACAACCCGATTGAAAATACTAATAAGTATCAATTCAATATTTCTATGAAGAAGAATGATATAAACTACAACGTATCCCCAATTATGTATATAAGCGATTATAATAACGGACTTATGAGGGAACCGGCAATTTTAAGCATGTTTACTAAAGATTTATATGTCTCCCCCTTGGGATATGAAGAAGATGACGGTTCATCAAAGGGAAATGCTGTTAGCCTGCAAAAAGGTGAGTCTAAAGAATATAATGGTGTTAATGTTACTTTTGTCGACTTTAATTTCCCTCCTGAAGTCAGGGCAGCTATGATGGCCGGGAAAGACTTTGAAATCGGTGTAAACCTTTCCGCAGAATCGCATGGTAAAAAGCAGGATATTAAAGTTGCTTGGATCAATAAATCGGGCCAGAAAACTTTAACTTCAGCCGACCTCCCCGGGGATAACGTTAAAATTTCACTCCTTAACCTCGATGCCTCTGGTAAAGTTGATCTCGCATTCTCTAAATTGGATGGATCGGATCTCACCGGTTCTAAAAGACCTAAAGAAGTGCTTACTGTTACTGCAAGTATTAAACCCTTTATTAACTTCGTCTGGACAGGAGTTTTGATAATGGTTATTGGATTTGTATTTTCCGTTGTTAGAAGATTAAAAGAATCCCTTAAAAAGAATGAACAGTAACAATATCTATATTGAAACTTATGGCTGTCAGATGAATCAGGCGGATACCGAAATTGTCCTCGGTATCCTTAAACACCATGGCTATAAAGTAACCAATGAAATAGGGAAGGCAGATGTAATTCTTCTTAATACGTGCAGCGTCCGTGATAATGCCGAACAGCGTATCTATGGCAGGTTGGGCAATATCAGCACATTAAAAAAATCAAACCCTAACTTGATAGTGGGTGTTCTCGGCTGTATGGCTGAACACCTCCGTAATGATCTGGTTGAGGATAAAAAAATAGTCGATCTTGTTGTCGGTCCCGATGAATACCGCCGCCTCCCGGAATATATTAATATTGCTTTTAACGGCGATAAAGGGATAGGTATCAAACTTTCAAGAACTGAAACTTATGACGATATCATTCCGTATAGGGAAGATGGCCTCCAGGCATGGATCTCTGTTATGAGAGGCTGCGATAAATTCTGTACTTTTTGCGTAGTTCCTTTTACACGCGGCCGTGAAAGAAGCAGATCATTAACCTCTATAGTTGATGAAGTGAAACAACTTTCGGATCGTGGATTCAGGGAGATTACCCTGCTCGGACAAAATGTTAATTCATATAACGATAATGGAAATGATTTCGCCGACCTATTGTCTGCTGTTTCTAATGTCGATAATTTAATGAGGATCAGATTCTCAACCTCGCATCCGCAGGATTTATCCGATAAGCTTATCTATACTATCGCCGATCACCCCGGCCTTTGTAATTATATTCATCTCCCCGTTCAGTCAGGATCAGACAGGATTCTTGACCTGATGAACCGTACATACACAATAACTCATTATCTCGGTATAATCGAAAAGGCTAAAAAGATTATTCCTGGAGTAAGTTTCTCTACTGATATTATTTCGGGCTTTCCTACTGAAACTTATGAAGATCACCTTATGACTCTCGATGTGATGAGCCAGGTTAAATATGATGGCGCGTATATGTTTAAATATTCACCGCGCCAGGGAACTAAAGCATTTAAAATGTTGGATGACGTTCCGGAGGAAGTTAAATCTAAAAGACTCCAGGAAATTATTGATCTCCAGCAGAAAATATCTTACGATATTAACCAGGAAATGATTGGGAAAGAAGAAATAATCCTGGTTGAAGGCTACAGTAAAAAATCCGATTTATTCCTGTACGGCAGAACTGATACAAATAAAGTAGTTATAATTCCTCTCGGTCCGGATATCAGGATAGGGGATTATGTCAAAGTTAAAATTGACCGCGCCACCTCTGCCACTCTGTTCGGTCGTTCAATTGATTCCGTTAACCGGGAAGAAAAAAATATGGCTTTATCGGCTTAATATGAGAACTATTTTTACTATCTCTGTTCTGATTCTTCTTGCACTTAATGTTTTTCCGCAGGGGATAGAAATAACCGATTATCTTAAAAAAATTGAAAGCGGTAAAATAGATGAAGTTAAAGAAAAACTGCCTGAACTAAAATCAAAATACCCAGACGACCCCTCCGTTTTATTTCTTGATGGAATACTGACTGAAAATGGTAAAGTATCCCTTAAATTATATTCTACAGTAGTAAATAGTTACCCTGATAGTAAATATGCTGATGCCGCCGCCTACAGGATCTATTCATATTATTATGCAACAGATCAATTTGACGATGCTGCCACCTGGCTCAACAGACTTAAAAAAGATTACCCCACTTCCCCTTACATTAAAATTGCCGAAAAGAACGTGCCTCCTGTTGAACAGAAAAAAATAAATCGTATCAATAAAGAAAATGAACAAAAATTAAAAGCTAAGTATACTATTCAGGCAGGTGCATTTAGCAGTAAGGAAAATGCTGAAACATTAAAAAATCAATTTATCAATGCCGGCTATTCATCTGAAATTAAAGAAAAAGAAGTTGCCGGCACTCTGTTTAATATTGTCTGTGTCGGCAAATTTAATACCATGGAAGAAGCAAAGAAATTCCTTCAGCAGATCAATTCCGAATATAGCCTGGATGGCAGGGTAGTTAATAATAATTAATATTCTTGCACTCTCCCTAACTCTCACCCGTATCTTTAAATCTTAAAAAATGATATATTATAAAACTAAATTTGAAAAGTTATTATAATACAATGACAATAGCTCAGTTCCAGGAACAGTTCGGTATTATCGGTAAAACCAAAGAGATCAGGGATCTGGTTGATATAATAATGCAGGTTTCCAAATCGGATATCTCTGTCCTTATATTTGGTGAAAGCGGCGTAGGAAAGGAAGTTTTTGCAAGAGCTATTCATGGCTATAGCAGCCGGGCCGATAAACCCCTTGTTAGCGTTAACTGCGGCGCTATCCCTGAAGGAATTCTGGAAAGTGAACTGTTCGGACACAAAAAAGGCTCCTTCACCGGAGCAATGGAAAATAGAAAGGGTTACTTTGAAATTGCTGATGAAGGCACCCTCTTTCTTGACGAAATCGCTGAGATGCCCCTTACTACCCAGGTTAAATTATTAAGGGTGATTGAGACTAAAGAATTTATGCGTATCGGCGCTGAAACTGTTACTAAAGTTGATGTCAGGATTATAGCTGCAACTAATAAAGATCTCCAGAAAGAAGTCGATTCTAAAAGATTCCGCGAAGATCTCTTCTTCAGATTAAAAGCTGTTACTTTTAATATCCCTCCACTTAGAAAAAGAAAAGGTGATATAGAAGAACTTGCCAGATTTTTCCTTAAATCTTATTCGGAAGGAAACCATATCACGCTTCCCC
Source organism: Ignavibacteriaceae bacterium (assembly GCA_031292455.1). GTDB lineage: Bacteria > Bacteroidota > Ignavibacteria > Ignavibacteriales > Ignavibacteriaceae > Fen-1301. The sequence goes on along the minus strand of JARLHC010000086.1, from coordinate 6,646 downwards.
ATATCACAGATGAAGCAATGGATATTCTGAAAAATTACAACTGGCCCGGCAATATTAGAGAATTAAAAAATGCAATTGAAACAGCCGTCGCTTTAAATAAGAACGGTACCCTGGATGAGTTTTCATTTATTCCCCTTCTTCGAAAAATTGAAACGGATATCCCGTCACAAAGAAACTTGCCCGTATTCCTTAATAAAACTCCTGAAGATGCCGATAGGGAATTGATGTATCGCGCCTTGTTTGAAATTAAAAAGGATCTCATTGAACTGAAGGACTTGATCTATCGCAGACAGGATGAAATCAATAATAATGATGAAGTTGTCCCACTTGCCGACGTTGAAAAAAATGCTATGATCAAAGCTCTTGAAAAAACACACGGCAATAAACGTATGGCTGCACGTTTGTTAAATATAAGCGAAAGAACTTTTTATAGAAAAATGAAGGATTATGAAATTTAATACTGTGATATTTAACGAATTTCGGAACATTCGTCACAATTCTGATATGGATTCTCGTTTTACATTTTTACTAATTACCTTGTTTATAATCCCCGCTCTCGTTAATTTTACATCTTGTTGTTCTTATTCTTTTACCGGAGCTTCAGTCCCCGAACATTTAAAAACTATCGCTATTCCTGTGGCTGATGATAGAAGCGGTGCCGGTGAACCTGGTCTCAGAGAATTGCTGACAAGCAAGCTGACTCAGAAGTTTATTGATGATAATACGCTTAGAGTTGCTGACCGAGTCAACGCTAACGCTTCTCTCGATTGTGTGATATCTTCCTTCAGTGATGCTCCTGCTGTTGTTAACAGCGGAGAAACTGTTCAAACACGAAGAATTACTATCGGCGTTCAGGTTACTTATAAAGATCTGGTTAAAAGAAAAACAATTTTTGAGCAAACATTCTCCAATTATGGTGATTATAATGCCAGCGGCACTTTAGTCGATAAGCAAAATGCAATTGGTGTCGCAATAGATAAAATAACTGAAGATATATTGCTCGCTGCTGTTTCTGGTTGGTAAAATTTTATAAAGGTTTATTTTTATTATGGATGATATTGTACTGATATCCTACTTCGTCGCTCTTTCTATTCTATTCATTTTCGGGCTCCATGGATTTATTATGATCTACTATTATAATAAATACAAAAATGTTAAACACAAGCAAAACCCTGAATCCAAACCAAATGCTATGGTTACAATTCAGCTCCCCCTATATAATGAACTTTATGTCGTCGAAAGATTAATTGAAACAGTATGCGAAATTGATTATCCGAAAGAATTATTAGAGATCCAGGTACTTGATGACTCTACCGATGAAACTGTAAATATCTCCGCTGCTATGGTTGCTAAAAAGAAAGCCGAAGGTTTTGATATCTGCCATATCCGCAGAGGTTCAAGGGAAGGCTATAAAGCAGGCGCACTTAAAGAAGGTCTCAGGGTCGCTAAAGGTGAATTCGTTGCTATATTCGATGCTGACTTCATTCCACAGAAAGAGTTCCTTAAAAAAACTCTCTCTTTCTTCAGCGATGATAAGGTCGGTATGGTCCAGACCCGCTGGGAGCATCTGAATGGCGACTATTCAATGCTTACAAAAGCTCAGGCCCTCGCCCTCGATGGCCATTTCGTTATCGAACAGACTGTCAGAAATAAAGCCGGCTTCTTTATTAACTTTAATGGTACCGGCGGCGTATGGAGAAAATCATGTATCGTCGATGCAGGAAACTGGCATGCTGATACTCTTGCTGAAGATCTTGACCTCAGCTACCGCGCTCAGCTTAACGGATGGCGCTTCGTTTATCTTAAAGATTTTACTTCTCCCGCTGAATTGCCCAATGAAATTAGTGCTCTCAAGACTCAGCAGTTTAGATGGACAAAAGGGCATATTGAAACTGCAAAGAAAATACTTCCACTTGTTTGGAAATCTTCAGTTCCTTTCAGAGTTAAAATGCAGGCAACAGTTCATTTAACTAGTAACCTGGTCTTCCCGTTTATTCTTTTGGCGGCAATTCTGAATGTTCCCCTTATCTTTATCAAGAACAGCGGCTCACATGAAGCTTACTTTGCCGTTATGTCTATTTTCGTACTCGCTTTTGTCAGTTCCTTTATGTTCTATCTCTATTCGCAGCGGGATATCAGAACAGATTGGAGAAAGAAAATTGTCCTCTTCCCCTTATTTATGGCAGGGAGCATGGGTTTCGCTGTTAATAATTCACGCGCAGTTATTGAAGGCCTCTTAAGCAGGAAAAGTGAATTCGTTAGAACCCCTAAATTCAATGAACAGGATGGTAAAAACTCTGCTGCTGTTAAAAAATATGGTAACAGGAAACTTGGTCTCTCTGTCTATGTCGAATTGATGATGGCAGTATACTGTCTTATAGGGATTTGCGCTTCCCTCTATTTCCTTGAGATCGCGGCTCTTCCGTTCCAGATATTATTCTTCTCTGGATTTGCGTTTGTCTCTTTAACATCAATTAAACACGCTTATTCCAAACCTTAGGGATATAATTGACTAAATCTGCAGCCGAAACATTTAATAATAAAGTAAGCCTCATTTATGAGTTCAATAAAAAATCCCCACTCTTCATTAGAAAAGCAGATGAAGAGATTAAGAATAATCATATTGAGAAAGCAGTCGAAATATTAAATGCTGGACTAAAAATATATCCTGACTATGCCGCAGCTAATATTTTACTGGGACGCGCCTATTCACTGCTTGGGCAGTTTAATAATGCTCTGAAATATATAAAGAATGGAGCTGCATTAATCAATTCCCCCAAAACCTATGACTATTACCTCAAAGAAATTGATGCCGCAAGAAAACAAAGATCATTGTTCGATTCATCAACCAGGACTTCTTTCTTCTCCTCTGAATTAGAACCGGAACTGCCTGTTATATTTCCTGATGAGATAAAAATAGATGCTAAGGTAAATCCTCCTAAAGAAAATAAGCAGCCAGCAAATATAGATGACCGTCTTGAAGATGTAGCCCGGGAAATATCCTTTGCAAAACTAAATGATGCCTCCTCCAATATAGATTACGAACTTTCTAACTTGGAAAACCTTTCGGGTCATAAAATGTTCGTCTCCGAAACCCTTGCTAAAATTTATATCGCCCAGGGAGAATTTCACGAGGCAATCGATGTGTACCATAAGCTTATTAAGAAAAGTCCCGCAAAGGAAGATTATTATCTGCAAAAAATAAGTGAACTCCAGTCGCAGCTTGAGTAACACAATTGTTTCTCCTCTCCTGAAACACCCTCAAAAATTAAAAAGAGAATTCTACACCCGTCCGGTTTTATCTGTGGCTAAAGAGCTGCTGGGAAAAATAATAGTAAAAAATGAAGTCCTTGTCTCTTCTTTAGAAAATACTCTCATTCCTGCTGTAAACGATAATCCCTTCACCTGGCTTTCCGGAAAAATAGTGGAAGTCGAAGCATACAACGGCTCAATCGATGAAGCAGCTCATACCTTTTCCGGCATGACTAAGCGCAATGAGATTATGTTTAGCGAAGGGGGCTATCTATATGTTTATTTCACCTATGGAGCTCATTTCTGCAGTAATATTGTAACGGGCAGAAAGGGGGAGGGGACTGCTGTCCTTTTACGTGCAGTTGAACCTCTCGACGGTATTAACCAAATGGCCATAAACAGGTACGGCAGGGATTTGAAGAATGATAAAGAAAAACTTAATTTAACTAATGGTCCTGGAAAATTATGTAAGGCGTTTTGTATAAACAGGAATCATTATGGAGTCGATCTTACCGGTGATGAAATATTCATTTTAGATCAACCGGTTCTTGATAAAAAGGATATTGAAATTACAAAAAGGATCGGCATCACCAGATCAGTTGATCTTCCCTGGAGGTTCTATATTAAAAATAATCCCTGGGTTTCAAGGAAATGATAAAACCTGAAAATCTTCTAATAGTTCGCACGGATAGGATAGGCGATGTTATCCTCTCTCTGCCTCTTGCAGAGATTGTAAAAAAACATTACCCCGCATGCAGAATTACATTTCTGGTTAAAGAATATACTAAAAGCCTTACCGAAGGGAACCCCTTTATTGATGATGTCATTGTCCTTGCCGAAAAAGACGGAAAGGTAAGTCTTAAAGAAAATATCAGCCGCCTTAAGAAAAAATCATTCGATTCCGCTATTATTGTTTATCCAACCTTTATAACTTCATTAATCATATTTCTAAGCGGAATCAAAAAGAGGATCGGTACTGGTTACCGGTGGTATTCGGCACTGTTTAATTATAAAGTATTTGAGCATAGGAAAAATGCATTAAAGCATGAACTTGAGTATAATGTTAACCTCCTTTCATATTTTGGCATAGAGGAACATGTTTCCCCATCCTCTGTCAGCTTTAATCTTAAAGTCGGCAAAGATGCTGAAGAAAGAGTAAAAACTATTTTAAAGGTCAAAGGTATTGATCTTAAAAAACCTGTCATTATGATACACCCCGGTAGTGGTGGCAGTGCAGTTGATCTCCCCCTGGCTAAGTTTAAAGAATTAATTGAAGTAATACACAGTCGCCTTGATTCCGAAATTATTATTTCGGGCAGTAAAACGGAAATGGAGTTATGCCATAATATCCACTCTCCCGGTAAAACAAAAAACCTCTCCGGGCTTTTTGATCTTGCCGAATTAAAGGCGCTAATTAACCATTCCGATATATTTATCGCTAATTCAACAGGACCTTTGCATATCGCTGCAGCTCTCGGAAAATATGTTATCGGATTTTATCCTAAAATAGCACAGTGCTCCCCTAAAAGATGGGGACCCTATACAAATAAAAGCAAAGTTTTTACCCCTTCTCTTGAATGTTCCAACTGCTCGCGGGAACAGTGTGCAAAGCTGGATTGTATGAACTCTATTAGCGTCTCTGATATCTTTGTTGAAATAGAAAAATTTTATAAGTTTGTGCTTAAATAATGGAATAACAAATGTTTAGAAGATTTCTCTTAATAGTTTCCCTATTCTTTCCGGTGCTTCTTATATTCGCCGCATCCCCGCTGCCGGCTGATAACTTCAGGAAAATGCAGAACAAAGCATTTGGCGAAGGTGAGAAGTTAACTTTCGATGTAAAATATGGATTCGTTACCGCAGGTATCGGTACAATGGAAATTCCTAAGATCAGAACTATATCTGGCCGGGATGCATATTATGTCCTCTTTACCGTAAATACAGTCCCAAGTTTCGACTGGGTTTTTAAAGTAAGAGATAGATATGAAACATATATCGATAAGGAATCCTTATTCCCATGGCGCTTTGAACAGCATATCAGGGAAGGGAAGTACTCAAGGGATTTTTCTGCCTTCTTCGATCAGCGAAAAGGTAAAGCTAAAACATCAGAAGGGGAGTATTCTATCCCTAAAAACGTAAACGATATCCTCTCCGCATTCTACCTTGTTAGGACTATGGACTTCTCCAAAATGAAAGTTAATGATAAAATTAACATGCATAACTTTTACAAAGATACAACTTACGACCTCGATGTAAAATATCATGGAAGGGAAACAGTCGAAGTCCCGGCCGGAAAGTTTGATTGCATAGTAATCGAACCCCTTGTCAAAGAAGGAGGTCTCTTCAAGAGTGAAGGGAGCATAATGATTTATCTGACTAACGATGATGCCAAAATGCCCGTCCGCGTTAAAACCAAAGTAATAATTGGTTCAATTAACGCCGACCTTACAAATTACCAGGGAGTAAAAGGAAAACTCTCCTCTAAAAGATAATATTCACTAAAATCCTGCCTCAAAATAATACAGGTTTTCTTCTAATGATGATGCAATAACTGAACGAAAGATGAATATGAGATGAACGACTTGGTAACGACTCAGATCATTCCCCCCATATGTATCTGTATATAAAACTATACACTATTTCCCTGGGGTGTTATGGAAAGTATTTGTACCCTTATACTAATTTAATCACATGTAGTTGAATTGCTGTTTGCTGATTTTACCTGCATATCGAGTATCCATGAAATATTGCTTCCATCGAATTCTAAAGTGAATACATCGGTATGTCTGCCAGGATAAAACAAGGTAGTTTGTCCTCTGTCAGTTTGACCGGGTGAGAAACTATTCTGTCCTCCAACCGGAACAAGCACTGTTTTATCCAAATCATTCTGATAACCGAAATGTGCAGTATATGTGCCATTATCATTATTATGCACACATTCAAGTATTGGGTGTACTGGCATAGTAAGAGAATCTACCACTGTAAACATTAAAGTATCAGATATATCATAACCTGTTTTTACTGTTACTATGGAATTGCTTCTTGATGAAATATCCGATGTATTTATAGACGCATGCAGTATAGAATCCGATACAAAAGATGTTGTCCTTTCACTCCCGTTCCACATAACAACTGAATTGCTTGTAAACTTTGATCCCTTTAATTCAAAAGTAAAGTTCTCCGTCCCCGGGAAAGTAATTGCAGGTGCAAGTTCAGAAATAGCAGGAGAATTATTGACTAATGAATCAATATTAAGTGTAATTGCGGTTTCTGAATTATCATCATAATAGTAAATATAATCTGGAAAATTATCGAAGGTATATACCACCCTTTGAGGCGGCAGCTGGAGAGTCTTTATCAATTTCTGTTCCTGAATATTGTAAATTAGAAATTT
>JARLHC010000085.1 GCA_031292455.1 Ignavibacteriaceae bacterium | reverse complement strand
GCTCTTGGGCTGATTCTCGCTCAGGACCCTGACCTGCTGATACTTGATGATTATTCGATGGGACTTGATGCAGGTTATAGAAGACTTTTCCTCGATTATCTGATCGAATATGCAAAAGCGGAATCTAAAACAATCTTTATTACTTCTCATATAATTCAGGATTTGGAAAATTTCCTTGATGATTGCTTAATAATTGATTATAAATCAGTTCTAATTGCTATGCCAATCAAGGAATTCCAGAAAACATTTAAACAATTCCGGTTTACTGCAAATAATCCCGATATAAGTTTATCAAAGAATGAATTAATTAGAAATTTTGAAAAACTTAAAGATAAAGTTACTATTTATACTTTTGCACAGAAATCAGAACTGGAAGCATATCTTACTTCCAATAACTTAAATAAATCTGCTGTTGAGGAAATTCCTATGACTTTGGAAGATGCTTTCATCGGTATAACTGGAAAATATTAGGAGATTATTATGTACAAATCCTTATTATATAAAGAATGGCTTAAAATAAAATGGGCCTTCTGGGGTATTACCCTTCTTAGTCTTTTAGTTTTATTATTAATGATGCTTAACGTTGCTTACGATATGGAACAGATGACTCCTAAAGGGTATTGGAGCTATGTTATTCAGTTGGGATATCAGTTTTTTACGGATCTTCAATATTTACCTGTATTAGCAGGAGTCGTAATCGCTATTGCACAGTTTTCACCGGAAATGAATAATTCCCGCCTGAAACTGACTATGCATCTGCCTGTTAAGGAAAACAGTCTCCTTTTTCAGATGATAAGTATCGGTTTTATCCTCCTGGTCGCCCTCTTTGTGCTGATCGCAGTCCTGCTGGGAATTATTACTGGAATTTATTTTCCTTCAGAAGTTGTTTATAGTGCCTTAAATGCTACTTTCCCATGGTTGGCTTGTGGAATAGCAGCATATTTTTTAGCTACTGCTATTATTATAGAACCAATCTGGTCAAGACGGTTAATTCTGCTCCCATTTTCATTAGGATTTCTTGACTTGTTTATATCGGTGTACAATACTCATATTAACTTGGATCTGTTTTTCTTGTTCTCATGTTTAGTAACTTCAATTTTAATATTATTTCCTGCATATCACTTTAAAAGAGGAATATAGTAATGTTTATAAAATTATCAAGGATTCTTTATTTGGTTCTTATCGTTTTTGTCGCCTCTATATTCCTGCCAAAATATTACTGGCTGAAATTTGAAAAGAATATTAGAAGGCCCATGGTCTATTATAGTCCGGTAATTAATGAATTTTTAGTTTCCAGACTGGTAGGTAATGAAATGTTTTATGTTGATAGATATGGTAAAAAGTATGATCGTGATCAATATGAAAAATTGACCCCGTTGCTAAATTACCGTCAACTGATTTCTGTCGGTAAACTTCCGGACTCTCTGAAAGGAGAACCCCTTAATGTAGATGATATTAGAATCAATAATATTATGGGAAAAGTCTCCCCTGAACAAATGGATTATAAACCAATCCAGCTGTTTCCATTATTGGAATCAAAATCCGGGCGTGTAAAGTTAGAGATGCCCGATGATTACTTCCGCATTACAAACAGATTTGAGTTTATAGATTGTCAATCGAATATTTGTAATGAGAATAAAAGTAATTTATTCACTGCCGCTCTTACTGCTCAGAATTTCGCTTTCCCGGCAGTAATGGTTGCAGGTAATCCAACTAATAAAAAAGCATTTGATGAAGGATATTTTGTACTTGATTCAAAAAATCAGTTATATCACATCAAAATGGTAAAAGGAAAACCTTTCTGTGTAAATACTAATATCCCTTCGTCTCTGGATATTGCCTTTATGAATATTTCAGAAATGCCATTGCGGGAATTCTACGGGTTAATCTTTACAAGGCAGGGGGAAGTATATTTAATTAGTTATGATAACTACAAATTGATTAAGGTGCCCCTGGAAAATTACGATATTCGGAAACAAAATTTTCTGATGATAGGTGACCAGTTTTATAGAACATTTTCATTAGTCAGTGCCACTGATGTTCACACTATTGTTACTGATAGAAATTATAAAGTGGTCGATCGCTATCAGGAATCATGGTTGGGAAATAATGAATTAATGGCCGGTAAGGTTTCAACATGGTTATTTCCCTTTACTCTTAGACTTAATGATTCCGACAGTTCTTTTGCGAATTTTTACTTTAAGTTTTCCGGTCTTCAATCTATATGGCTGACCTTAATCTTGGTTATAGTTAGTTATTTTATATTAAGACATCGAAAAATTTCAGTAAAGAAAGGATGGATTGATTTAATAATTGTATTATTATCAGGTATATTTGGATTTATTGCAGTCTTACTGGTTAAAAATATCGATAATACAAATTAACAGGAAAATTATATTCTGATTATATATTTTGGAACTTATAAAATATATAACAGTGGAAGTGGTACTATTAAATAACATTAGTGTATAATAAAAAAAAGGAATAATCTATGAAAAAAATATGTGCAATTTTAGTTTTAGTTCTCATTTCTACTCTATTAGTATCTGCCGGGCAGAAAGAATATGGTAAGAAAATTACTTTAAAGGAAAAAACAAAAATTTCTACAATTCTTCAATCTCCCGAAAAATTTGTCGGTAAAAAAGTTCTTGTAACTGGAACTATTCTGGCAGTTTGTGATAAAAGGGGCTGCTGGATGGAACTTTCCAGTGATAAAGAAGCCCAGAAGATTAAAATCAAAGTTAAAGATGGCGAAATTGTGTTCCCTATGACAGGAATTGGCAAAAAAGCTCTTGTTGAAGGAGAAGTTCAGAAAATCTTTATGTCAAAAGAAGATGCCATTAAACAGGGTAAACATGAAGCTGAAGAACGCAAAACCAAATTTGATCCTAATTCTGTTAAGGGAGATGTAACCTATTATCAGATCAAAGGATTAGGTGCAGTAATTACCGATTAGTTATTTGAAACGCTGGAGAAGATGGCTTAGAGCCATACATAGAGATATCGGTTATATTCTGACCGGTCTGACAGTTATTTATTCTATTTCAGGTATCGCTGTTAATCATGCAGATGAATGGAATCCTAATTATGTTATTGAGAAAAGTACAACAGTTTTAAAGCTCGATAATAAGGATTTAAGTTCGACTCAGTCTATTGTTGATGCAATAATGAGTAAAGCAGTTGATAATGAAAAATTAAAAAATAGCTTCAGACCGGATTCTAATACGATTAAAATATTTACTGAGAAACATAATATAAATTATGACCTTTCTTCAGGTGAACTTACCAAAGAAGAAATCAAAGCAAGGCCTATTTTAAAGGCATCCAATTTTCTTCATCTTAATGCTCCCAAAAGAGTCTGGACCTATGTAGCGGATACATTCGCTCTTGGGCTTATTTTTTTAGCTGTAAGCGGCCTCTTTATGGTTAAAGGCAGAAATGGAATGAAATGGAGAGGTACTTGGTTTACTATTGCCGGAATTCTTATCCCTCTCCTGTTTTTGCTCCTTTATTATTTCTGAAAAAGGACAATAATTTTTTCATTTTTGATAAAATAAGGGAATTCTAATCTCATTATTTCTTGTATTTGGCATATTATATTAGGGCATAGTTATTGTCATTGGAGTTTATGCATGATAAACAAGATATTGCAGGCTTAATTCTATTAATTAAAAAGGGAGATCAGGACGCTTTTAAGACGTTTTTCACGCTGTTTTATGGTGATATTTATCGTTTTCTGTTCAAATATCTCTCAAATAATAGCGATGCAGAAGACATTTGCCAGGAGACTTTTATAAAATTCTGGCAGCAGCGTCAGAATATTGACAATTCTTCCTATCCACGTGCTTACTTATATAAAATTGCTAAAAACCTGGCATTTAATTGCTCAACCCGAAAACCTCCATCTGTTTCTTATGATAATGATCTTAAAATAGTCTCTTTAGCTGGAAAAGACCCGCAATTGGAATATGATAATAAGAATCTTGCTGAAGAATGCCGTAAAATAATTAACGATCTCCCCGAACGATGTAGAATGACCTTTATTTTAAGTAGGTATGAAGGCCTTGATTATTCTGAAATAGCGGAAACCATGGATGTTTCTCTTCAAACTGTTAAAAACCAGATGAGTAAAGCAATCAATTACCTTAAAGAAAAACTTTTAACTAAAAATTAATGTTAATAGTACTTTTCCCTTCCAATTGTGTAATAGTATAAAAGAATTATACAATGATACACAACAAAACCAACCACGATCTGCTAATTAGAATTATAAACGGTACAGCCAGCCCGAAAGATATTAATTTATTTGATGAGTGGTTAAACCAGTCGGAAAAGAATATTCAGGAGTTTAATTCGATAAAATTTCTCTGGATGAAAACAGACGCTTATAAGGTTCCTCAAATTCCTGATCCGGAAATAATGTGGAATAATATCAATAATAAAATCAATAAAAGCCCCTTAGCAATAAATGAAGGATTCGACTTCTCAATTATTATTAAAATAGCTGCTGTAATCTTAATGGCTGTATCAGGAATTCTTTTTTATAACCATTTAAGGGAAACAGCGTTACCGGGGAATAAGGTTAAAACACTGTCAGATTTTAATACCCCCTACATTAATAATTTTAATCTGGTTTCTCATAATGGGGAGAAAATAACTTGTGTCTTGCCCGATAGTACCGTTGTACATTTGAATTCGCAAAGCCGGCTGGATTATCCCGAATATTTTGCTGGAAATATAAGGATTGTGAATCTTACTGGTGAAGCTTATTTCTCAGTTAAACATGATAAAAACAGGCCCTTTGTTGTTAGATGTGGTAATAGCCAGGTGACTGTAACTGGGACCGAGTTTAATATCAGAAACAGAAATAATAATACTAAGATAGTTGTTGCAAAGGGTTCTGTGAATGTATTAAGTTTAAGCTCGAGAATACAGAAAAATCTTAAGAAGGGAGAAATGGTTCAAATGGATAAATCAGGGAATATTACTCCCCCTGTCCAGGTGAACTTAAAGTACTATCTTGCTTGGAAAGAAAATAAACTTGCTTTCAGGCATACACCTTTACAGGAGGTTATGGCTGAAATTGAACGCACTTATAATGTAAAATCAGAGTTTCGTATTGAATCAGCAAAAGACCGGACTATTACTGGTATTTTTGCAACTGATTCTTTAGAAAAAATTCTTTCGGTTCTTAGTATCACTCTTGATCTCAATATTTCACAAAAAGGGATGAAGATAATTATTCAATAACCCCAACATCAAATGGTATTATATGGAGATTTTTACAATTAAACTAAAATTGTTCCTCCTTCTTTTTTTATTGTTTGTTCCGCAATTACTTCCCCAGGATGATAATAATTCTGAGGATGCTAAAGTGCTTTTTAGTTCAGATAAATCTGCCTTGGATGATCTGACCTCAGGAAAAAAGGAAGAAGAAAGTTTAGCCACTAATTCCGCATCCTACCTCGCTAAATCTGTTTCTATTTCAGTTATCAACAAAAACCTTACTGATGTAATTAAAATCCTGGCTAAAGAAGCTGGGGCATCAATTGTATATGATGATCAGTTATTAAATATAACTGGTATAACAGTTAACCTCAGAAATGTTACCTTATATAAGGCACTTGATGAAATACTCTCGGGTTATGATATTAGTTTTTTTGAATATGAAAATGGCAGGATAGCTCTTGCTAAAAGTAAAAAGATAAATGAAAGTACTGGTGGAGTACAGGGTGTTGTGAAAGATTCCTCCGGAGACAGGTTGATTGGTGCCAATGTAATAATAAAAGAATTACAGATTGGCTCCCAGACAGATTCTAAGGGCTATTATTCTATTAAAAATATAAGAGCGGGTGATTATATTATAGAGGCCTCTTTTATGGGCTATAGGAAATTCGCAAAAAGAGTCCATATTAAAGCAGGTTCCATGTTGGAAATAAATATTATGATGGTCCCCACTACTTTTCAGATAGGTGGAATTGAAGTTTATGGAACCTCTGAATTGCTTCCGAAGGATGTCAGTACTAAGACTGTTATTACAAGCGGAGAAATTGAACATTTCCAGGCTTCCAGCTTAAAGGATGTTCTGGATCTTGTCCCCGGTATTCAGAAATCTGCCAATCCTGGTTTGGGACAAACAACTCAGGTTTCTGTTAGAGGAAGTGAAACCGATCAGTCATCTGCTTTCGGTACTTTAATTATCGTCGATGGCTCCCCGGTATCCAATAATGCAAATCTTCAGTTTAATCAGGCAACTGATGCAACTCTTGGAATGTCCAATTTGGCTGCTGGAGTAGATCTTAGGACAATTCCTGCCGATAATATTGAATCCATAGAGGTTATTACAGGGCTCCCCTCCGTCAGATATGGGGATTTTACAGAAGGTGTTATAAATGTTCACACTAAACTTGGTCCTTCTCCGAACAGGCTTAAAATTAAAAATAACCCTGTAGTAACTGAAGGCAATTTCAATGGAGGTGTCCTTTTAGGTGAAACAGGTGTTAATTATCGCGTTAATGTTGCACGGGACGAAAGAAATATAAGACTTACAGGCGATGAGTATTATCGG
>JARLHC010000012.1 GCA_031292455.1 Ignavibacteriaceae bacterium | reverse complement strand
GTTGCTTTTACAGAACCGGCTTCCATCCATCCGGTTCCGGCAGACATTCTTTCAATTACAAATTTATCGCTGTTCTTTTCTGTCTTTGTTTCCCAGTTAAGCTGAACATTCCTTCCGTTTATCCGGGTAGTGAAAGAAGATAGCTCAACAGGCAGGGAACCGTCATTGCCTACTCCAAATAGTGTAAATGCTGTAAATTCTCCTGCAGTTGCCGTATACTTTCCACCCCCTAAATTATTATAAACAGCAGTTTTATCTGTCCATACCATTCCATTCCACCAGCCTATATATGGAGCAATTCTTACAAATGTTCCGCTTTCATCCTGGGTATTCCATTGAAAACTGGCTGTTGCATTAGCGCCGGTGCCATCTTCTTTTATTGTCCATTGTTTATTTACAATCTGTCCGGCAAATGGTGGGTGATCAAAAGTATTCTTTACGCTGATAGTAAAATTATCTGCATCACCTGAATTGTTTAACACTACAGGTGTATAAGTATCTGTAAAACCAACCGGGAAACAGGTATTTTCACTCCCCACATTATCAATAGTAAGTCCGCCCGTGCCGTCTGTAACAATATAGCTTGAGGAACTGCCCGGATAGGTACCGTCAAATGTAGCGACTGTTAAATTATTGCTTCCTAATCTTATGTTTCCGTTTTCCAGTGTAAGGGTTCCGTTTAAGTTAAGAGGACCCTGCAAGGTAGTGCCGTTGGCATTATCTATAGTCAGGTCGGTTAACTGGGATACATTGGCAGGAAGGTTAATGCCTGACCCGCTGCCTGTTATTATGATTGAGGAAGAATAGTCTGCATTAAGATTTGAAGGAGTTCCGCTTATCAGGTGGCTTAGTGAAAGAGTATTTTCCCCTACGTTTAATAAACCGTTTGTTAATGTAAGTGTTCCTGCCACGGCAAGTGAGCCCTGCAGCGTAGTCCCGTTTGAGTTATTGACAACCAGGTTATTTAGCTGTGAAACAGAGGAGGGGATGTTAACTTCAGGTACAGTGCCGGCTATTGTAATGGATGAAGTGTTATCTGCAGAAAGCTTTGTAGGTATCCCGCCGATAGGCCTGCTGATTGTTAGGGTATGGGGCCCTACTGTAAATGTCCCATTTATTAAAATAAGATTGCCTGCCATATTAAGATTATTAGTAAGAGCAACACCAGCCAGGTTATCAATATTAATAGTAGAGCTGGCGGTAAAAGATATTGTTCCTGTTCCGCCAATAGTCTGCTGGCCGGAACCATTTAAATTAACAGTGCCTGAGGTAGCAGGGGAAAAGTTTAGAGTAGCACCGCTATTTACATAAATATTCCCTTTAACCGAATGCCCCGGGGTAGCGGTAACATTAAAATTAAGTGTACCGTTAGTAACGGTTAAATTGTTGATGGAAACCTTACCTGTGGCTCCGGCTGTTGCAGTGACTGTGGATGAAGGGGCATCAAGTTCAAAATTTGCATAGGTTCTTCCTAAAAACGAAGGTGCTGAAGATATTGAATGTTTATACAGGCTGCCTGTCTGAAAGACTACAACACTGCCGGGCTGAGTTGCTCCGAATGGATCACTGCCTGCCAGGCAGATATACTGCGAACCATTACTGAAAACAATTGAATTTAAGTTAGCAGTCCCAAAAGCATTACTGCTGAAACCACTGCCGGCAGTAAATATTGAGCCGCTTTGAAATGTAATCCCGGATGCATCTGCTGCAGTTAATTTGTGAGCTCCACCGGAGAAGGTCATGGATCCTGAAACAGAACCTGTGGTTCCTAAAGAAAGAGAAATACTTATTGCATTAGCGCCGCTGATATTTAACTGGGAACCGGAGGAAACGGATAAGTCAGTACCTGTTCCTCCCTGAATTGTCAGAGCAGCAGTAGAAGATGCCTGAAGAGTAACATTTGTATTATTTGAAACTAATAATTGTCCTATTGTCTGATTGGCAACACCGATGATTGTTTTTGTAGTAGCATCATTAAACTGAAGGATATCATCGGCAGCGGGGGATGTGCGTGTTGGACTCCAGTTTGTGGACACAGCCCAGGAACCATTATTAGCACCTGACCATGTGTAAGTCGTTTGGGCTTTTATTGTAAAAATACAAGAAAAGAAAAGCATCGATAGTAAAACAATTTTATTCATAGGATACCCTTTTTAGAGATTACAAAACCGTTAATTTATTCTTTAATTGTTTAATTTTTCTTACAATATAATTATAAGATACTATAATAAAATAAGTTGCGGAAAATAGATGAAGTGATTGTTAAGAAATTAGGGCTTACCTATTCTCCTATTTATAATTAGTAATATAATACAATTTCGTGATATATACCACAATTATTATTTTTTTTACTAAATAATAGAAAGGCTACATTACAAGGGAAAGTCTGAAGGGTAGAATTATCAAATTTGGAAGGATAAGGAAGCAGGCTCGCCAAACAGGAAAGCCTGCCATATTTAATTAATCAGAATCACATTCCTGCTTTATCATCAGCGCTTGGGCCATAGGATCCAGGAACCGGGACATCGAGTAATCTGAGATAGACGCCAAGTTGAGCTCTATGGTGCACCATATGGTTCAAGCACATACCTGGAATGACTGATACCCGGGGATTTGAAAAGAAGATAGTATCGCCGGAGCGCATAGTCCAGTTCTTCTGCATTTTTTCATCGGAACAATTCTTAAGAGCTTCCTGAGCATTTTTGAGATTCTTTTCAAAGGTAGCGAGTAATTCCTTACTGGTTGTTGGATATTCAGGTTTATAGTTTGATGCGGCAAAATCCAATTCATCAGTATTGATAGTAGTAGAAAGATAGGTAGGAAGTTCGGCAACATGAGTAGCAAGCTGCAGGAGTGAGAAGTTTTTTACATGGGGTTTCCAATCACCTTTTTCAAGTGGCACCCTTTCCAGGATTTTTCTTGTTATAGCTGCTTCCTGTTTTAACTCTTCCAAGAACATTTCAGAAATAGTCATTATAGCCTCGCCTATAAATTGTTAATAAATTTGAATTATTTTTTGTAGTAGAATAAAATGAATGAATTTAATATAGATAAAAGGAAATAAAAAGCCGATGAGATTGCAAGAGGGTGTGATGTGGTAACTTGATGATCTTTTTATATATTAGAATGTTTATTTCAATATTAAGAACAGTGATTAGTGGAATATAATTTAAATTCGAAAGATGCATATGCTGCTTTACGGATCAAGAATTACCAAAGGTTTATAGCAGCGCGACTGCTTTTGACATTTGCAATTCAGATGCAATCAGTAATTGTGGGGTGGCAGATATATTCCATTACACATGATGCGCTTTCATTAGGATTTATAGGGATGTCTGAAGTAATTCCTTTTTTTTGCGTTACACTATTTGCGGGACATGTAGCAGACATAGTAAACAGGAAAGCAATAATATTATCAACTAACCTTGTATATTTTATTTGTGCAGGGGCATTATTGTTAGTATCAACAAGTTTACATCCTGTTTTAGCGCATTTCGGAGTATTCCCTATTTACATGATTATATTTATAACGGGGATAGCGCGGGGTTTCATGTCTCCAGCACAGAGTGCATTTGCTGCGCAATTAGTACCAATGGAGCTATTTGGAAATTCAGCTACGTGGAACAGTATTGCGTGGCAGACTGCAGATATTACTGGTCCGGCTATAGGAGGTTTAGTTTATGCATATTTTGGAGTAGGGACAGCATATTCAATGGTAGCGTTTTTTGCAGCAATGGGGTGGATATTTTTCTATTTCATAGAAAGGCAGCCATTGCCAGAAAGAACCAAAAAGGAAAATATCTGGCAAAGCCTGTCGTCTGGGATCAAATTTGTATTTGGTAACCAGGTTCTTTTAAGTGCAATAACGTTAGACATGTTCGCAGTGTTTTTCGGCGGAGTAGTATGTGTCCTGCCAATTTTTGCAGACCAGGTATTTCATACAGGTGCAAAGGGTTTAGGATTTTTAAGGGCGGCGCCTGCAACCGGAGCAATCATAATGTGTATTGTACAGGCAAACCGTCCGTTATTCAAACACGCGGGGCGCAATCTTCTAATAGGAGTTTTTGTTTTTGGAGTATCTATAATAATGTTCGCTTTTTCCAGGAATTTTTATTTATCGTTATTCATTTTAATGATCGGGGGAATGTTTGACAATATAAGCGTAGTAATAAGGGCAACTATTATACAGTTATTTACACCGAACGAGATGCGGGGACGGGTAGCTTCGGTAAACGGAATCTTTTTAGGATCTTCGAATGAATTAGGATCATTTGAATCGGGGGCAGCGGCAAAGTTAATGGGTTTAATACCATCTGTAATCTTTGGGGGAAGCATGACGCTTGGAGTTGTGGCAGCAGTAAGAAAATTTGCTCCAAAGCTAAGGGAGCTTAAGATTTAGAATTGCACATAAACACTGCTCAATTAAATGAAAGTTTAGAATGCAGTTTCAGGGAGATTATTTTAATTCCGGAATTCTCCATCCAACAAGAGCCTGAAAGACCTGCTTAGAGGTTTTTTTATTTACCCCATCAATAACATCGTATTTATCTTTGAATCCTTTTGGGGCAATCCTTATATCCATTTCATCATCATAAAAACTTTCTGCTATAAAGGAAACTGTAAGACTATCGAGGAGATTATTCTTGTGATAATCGGGAGGATAGGAATCAAGGATCAGTTCAATATACTTTGTATTATTCACATGCCGGTTAATATCCAAATCGGTATAGCGTATTCTTTTAGAGAATAAAGTTTCCTTTTCCTTATCGATAATTATTCTTTCCGGGAAATCATTAAGAGCCTGAAAATCAGGCTGATAGTAAATCTGCTGTGGGAGGTTTTTAATATCGGTAATACGTTTAGTTTTTACGTTTATAAGGAGCCAAGCGGTTGAGACGCTATACAATAATTTATCATTCTCATTATAGATTAAGAACTCTCTCATAGAATAAAGTTTATAACGGCATTTAGGCCAGGTTCTTATTTTAATTATTTCACCGAATGAGGGATATTCTTCTACCTGAAGTTTAGCCCAGGAAAGGACCCACCCAAGATCTTTGGCGATAAGGTCATTGTAGCCGAGACTAAGGCTATCGGCGTGAGAGGAAGCGACATCCTGAAGAAAACTGAAGAGAGTATTAAGTTTCAGCTTATTATTTATATCAACATCATAAGCATTAACAGGTTTAGATTCTTCAAAGAAGGAGCCCAAGAGTATATACCTTTTTTACAGAGTAATAATTATTTAATTAAGACAAATATCGGAAAAGTAAGGATGGAAAGAAACGGAGAAAGAGAGAGGGGCAATAATATCAGGGTGCATTGTAAGGATGGAAAGAAGCGGAGAAAGGGAGAGAGGGCAATAATATCGGGGTGCATTGCAAATATGGTAAGAAACGGAGAAAGAGAGGAGGGGACAATAATATCAGTGTTCATTGTAAAGATGAAAAGAAGCGGAGAAAGGGAGAGAGGGCAATAATATCAGGGTGCATTGTAAAGATGAAAGGAAAGCCGGGGAAGGGGAAAGCAAATAGACATATAAGAGGAACAAAATAAATCAGGAAAGAAGTAAGAGATAGCGGAAATGGGG
This sequence comes from Ignavibacteriaceae bacterium, assembly GCA_031292455.1. Lineage (GTDB taxonomy): Bacteria > Bacteroidota > Ignavibacteria > Ignavibacteriales > Ignavibacteriaceae > Fen-1301. The sequence continues at coordinate 11,444 of JARLHC010000012.1, read as the reverse complement.
AAAGAGGACAATGATATCGGGGGCATATAGTTATAAAGAAAATGAGCAGAAAGGGAAAGGGTACGGTAATACCCGGGGGGTAAAGTAATGAGGGAATTAAACCGTAGTGATAAGGATGGTTGATGAAGAGAGATTGACAATAGGAGAGAGTTTGCATATTTTTGTTTCGATAGTTATCGAAATATATAATAGCAGGAACAATGGATATATCAGAAAGCATAGAGATAATGAAATCGCTGGCGGACACATCGAGACTAAGGGTTTTGAATTCATTGATGGGGAAACCGCAATATGTAGAAGAACTTGCGCAGCGGTTAGACCTGGCAGTTTCGACAGTTTCATTTCATTTGAAGAAGCTGGAGAAGGCGAAGCTGGTATATAAGGTGAAGGAGCAATATTACATCATATATCATGTATGCGATAAAATATTCAATATGTCGCTCAGGGAACTGACAAACTTTGAAAATCTTGATAAATTCATACAGAACGAGAGGATAAACAAGTACAGGCAGAAAGTATTGAAAACCTTTTTCAGGAAAGAGAAGCTTGAAAAGCTTCCGGTACAATGGAAGAAGAAGATGATAGTGCTTGATGAATTTGTAAAGAAATTCAAACAAGGGAAAAGGTACAAGGAAGAGGAAGTAAATGAGATCATAATGGAGTCATATTTTGATTACTGTACAATCCGCAGGTTAATGATAGACGAAGGGATTATGAGAAGAGAGAACCAAAACTACTGGCTGACCAGTAAACCGGAGAATTCAAAATGATAAATAAAGATGAGATAAAGAAGAAATACAAGCAAACATTAACCCCTATGGGGGTATACCTGTTTAAGAATATAGTGAACGGGAAAATACTTATAGGAAGCAGTAAGAATCTTCCCGCAAGGAAAAACAGATTTGAGATGGAACTATCCTATGGCAGTGTTACCGACAATGAACTGCTGCAGGATATAAAGCAATACGGGAGGGAGAATTTCAAATTTGAAGTTCTTGATTATCTGGCGCCCAAGGAGGATCCCGCATACAATTATACAGAAGACCTGAAGACACTTGAGGAATTGTGGATTGAAAAGCTTCAGCCATTCAACGAAAAGGGGTACAATAAACCAATCAAGAAGTAATTAAGTCAAATATCACGCATTTACAGAGATAATTATAAGCAGGAGTTTTTACTTTTTAACAATAAAAGAATAAATTTCATGTATGAATGATTATGCTATAGAGTATAGATTACATGCCATACAGAGAATGTTTGAAAGAAAGGTCAGCACTGATGAATTAGACAAAATCATCAGAAAGGGGAAAGTAATTGAGAGATATGTAAATGATTCGCCTTTCCCATCCAGATTAATATTAGGTGAAATAAACAACCGACCGCTTCATGTAGTAATTTCAGATAACATGACAGATAAGAAAGTTGTAGTTATTACGGTATACGAACCTGATCCGCGGAAATGGATCAAGAATGATGAGAGAAGGTAGCCGGATGCAATGTACGATGTGCAAGAAAGGCGAGACCAAAGGAGGCAAATCGACAGTTACACTGACAGAGGGAAAATTTGTTATAGTATTCAGGAACGTACCGGCGAACGTATGCCGTGACTGCGGAGAAGAATATATAAGTGAGAAGAGCACAAAGACATTATTAGAAACTGCAAAGGAATCTTTGAAGAGGGGGACGGCAGTGGAAGTAATGGACTGGGAGAAAATAAAGGAATTATAATAAAAATCCTTATTATTAAAAGATAAGGATTCCACGATATTGTGGAGATAACCATAAAAAAATGGAGAGAGAAATGGTAACAACGAAAGAGAATCTTAATAATGCATTTGCAGGAGAAAGCCAGGCAAATCAGAAATACCGCGCCTTTGCTAAGAAAGCAGAGAGAGAAGGATTCCCTAACATTGCTAAATTATTCAAGACAACGGCAGAAGCAGAGAGAATACATGCGGAAGGGCATCTTGGTGCATTAGATGGAGTAGGTTCAACAATTGAAAATCTTAAAGGTGCAATAGCCGGAGAGACATACGAATATACAAAGATGTATCCTCCGATGTTTGAGTTAGCCAGTTCAGAAAATCATAAAGCAAAGAGAATGTTTGGATACGCGCTTAAGGTAGAGGAAGTGCATGCGAAGTTATATGAATTAGCAGTAAAGGCAGCCGAGCAGGGAAAGGATCTGGATACAAGCGAAATATATTTATGTCCTGTATGCGGAAATATTGAATTTGGGAAACCAACGGAGAACTGTCCTATTTGCGGCACGCTGGCAAGCAAGTATTCAATGATTTAATAAGTTAAAAGAAAAGAATGGAGCCTGGCAAAACAGCCGGGCTTTTTTATTCAAACGATCCTGCAGATTCCGACATGAAACTTAGCGAATGCAAATCATGAAGAATTTATCAGAGAAAATAATACAGAAATTATCGAATCCCGATTCATTTGAAAAGGGGGGGAGATATTACAAGCAAGGGAGGGTAACGGGGTATTCGGAAAAGGAAAAGTTCATAGAGGCAACGGTAATAGGCACCGAGCTTTATAAAGTTAAGATATCAAAAGATGATCTTAGTGCGGAATGTAGTTGTCCAGCCTTTACAGGGAAAGATTTTTGCAAGCATTTAGTTGCAGTTCTACTTACCACTTTAAGCGGAGAGATAATACCCAAGAGCAAGCCCGCAATCAAAAACAAAGGAAGTAAGGATGAAATAAAGCGTGATCAGCAATTCAAATCATCGCTGCAAAACATACCGAGGGAGATTCTTATTAATGATGTAGCAGAGTTAGGGAGGACTCATCCTGACATAGAGGAGTTTTTCATACAGAAATATTCCGAGAAGACGGCAGAATATTACAGACAGATTGAGATAAAAGTCAGGAAGAAAATCAATTCGATACTCAGTCATATCGGGAGAAATGATTATCACAGCAAAGTATTCACGGCAAGCAGAGAAGTCTATTCACTTTTACAAAACCTACCCCCTTCCAGGCAGACGACAGATTTCCTTTTAGGCACAGGATACTGGATTACAGAAAAGCTGGCAGAGATTGATGATTCGAACGCATATCTTCAGGATCTTATATGGGAAATAATTGAGAATGCCTGCGACTATCTGAATTATGCAAGGGCGGATGATCTTATTTTGTTTTATAAATACACTTCACTTGCCAGTGAATTCGATTTTAATACGAAAGTGATTAAAGTAATATTAGACAAAGTAAGCAACCAGAAGATTACGGAAGCGATAATAACAAAACTTGAAAGGACCATATACAAGACAGACCCCGATTTGGGGTTTAAGCCCGAATACGGATGGGAAATAATGATGAAGCACCTGAGGGAGAGGAACATCTTAAAATATGAAGAAATGATACCGGAAGTAATTGATAAATCATTTTCGATTAAACTTGATTACATAAATTATCTGTTTGAAAGCGGCAGGTATGAAGAGGTTATAGCGAAAGGGAGAGATAATAAAGATCATCCGGAAATAAAATCTGCATACGAGAAATCGATATTAGCATTGAATGACATAAAGCAGATAACCGAATATTATTCCAACCTCCTGGAAGAAAGATTTGACTTAGAAACATTTAAGCGTTTTACAGAGATTGATGGTATAAAAGAATCAGAAGATTGGAAAATAATAGTTGAGAAGATATTAGCTGACAACAAGCATATTTTTTATCATGCTGAGTTGTTGTTATACCTGAAGCGCAATGATGAATTTATGGAATTTATATATTCCAAAGGGGAAGAGTTTTACCGCAATAATTCTTTAATAGAAAAACATGCCGCACGGTTTACGGTAACAGACCCATCGATGGCAATCAGGTTATATCATTACCTGATAGATAATGAACTGGAGAGGATAAAAAGGTCGAACAGGTATTTTACTTTGATCGAATATTTTGCTGATTTAAAAGAGTTAAATGACCTGGAATACATTGAGAATTTGAGAGATAACCTTATAAGGAACAATCCGACAAAGATAAAACTATTAGAGGCATTGAATGAATTTCAGATCAGATAAAGAGAATAGATCATTATTTAAGGAGATAAAATGTATAAGTTAAAAGTAATAATAGCGAGCACGCGTCCCGGCAGAGTAGGATTGCCTGTAGGCGAATGGTTTTATAACTATGCCAAGAATAACACAAATAATTTTGAGGTAGGGTTACTTGATCTGTTAAAGATCAACCTACCGCTGTTAGATGAGCCGAACCATCCGCGGTTAAAGCAATACACCAAAGAACACACAAAGGAATGGAGCAAAACAATAGAAGAGAGTGATGCATTTGTATTTGTGATACCCGAATATAATTACGGTCCCCCAGCTTCGCTGATTAATGCGCTCGATTATTTATTCCAGGAATGGCATTATAAGGCGGCGGGGTTTGTAAGTTACGGAGGAGTTTCGGGAGGGCTGCGGTCTGTGCAATCAATGAAGCAAGTATTGACTACATTAAAGATAGTTCCTTTAAGTGAAGCAGTATCGATTGCCATGGTGGGTCAGCATCTGGATGAGCAAAAGAATTTTGTTGCAACAGAGAGCAATGAAAAGTCTGCGGCAGTAATGCTTAAAGAACTGGAGAAATGGACGGGTGCGTTAGTGCAGTTAAGGAAATAAGAATCTGTGTGCTAATATATAATAATTAAACCAAGGAGAATATATGGCTGAAGAAAATTCTGTTCTCAGGAATCATTTTCTTAAAATGTTCAGATACATTAAATGGTCAAATATCAGGATACTTGAACTTCTGAAGAGTGAAAATATCAGCAGCGGAAAGGAAGTTGAACTTATTTCCCATATAGTAATTGCGGAAGAGACCTGGTACAAAAGGATATCGAATGAAACATACGAGAACAAATTCTGGAACATTCTTTCATTAGATGACTGCAAAAAGCTGGAAGCAGAAACCAATACGAAGTTTATAAAATACATTAGTTCTCTTTCCGAGGAGGATTTCAAAAAGAAATTAGCATATACAAGTTCAAGGGGTGTTGATTTCGAGACATCGATAGAGGATATACTAACCCAAATAGGTTTGCACGGAATGTATCACCGGGGACAGATAATGCTGTTAATGCGTAATTCCGGAAAGGAAACTATTGCGACAGATTACGCAATGTATATGCGCGAAAATGAATCCGGGCAGAAGTGAACCGTAAAATTATTCCATCAATAAGGAAGCCGCTGGATAGTTAAAGAATTGCGAACTTAACTCTTACGCTTCTTTTTATAGTAACCTTTCCAGAACTGTTATTATTTGGTGAATCTATAACAGTAACTGTATTAAATGGGTTAGGGTAATTTGATATATTATTTCCATTAGTTGTTTCATCAATTTCCAAAATATCACCTAATTTTACACCCATAGTACTTGCCATATATTCAGCTTTTTCTTTAGCTGTTTTCAATGCCTTTTGATAGGCTAATTTATTCTGCAGCTCATAATCTGATATATTATAATTTGAATTAATATTGCCAGAAGAATTGCTTGATGATAATTTATTAGTTAATTCATAATATTTAGATAAATCTTTAAGCAAGAATGAAACCGTTACTTCTGTATAAAAACCTTTTTGAATGTTTTCGTTGTTTTTGTACACATAATTTTTACCGAGAGTTATTGGAGATGTTGTAATATCAGTGGAAATTATACCAGAGCTTTTTAACAGAGATATTAATTCATTAAGGTGATTATCGTTGGCTTTTTTACTTTCTTCAATTGAATCGTTAATAGTTTTTATCTGGACTGTAAAAGTCATTTGATCAGCGGGAAGTATCAGTTCAGAGGTTCCGGTAATATTGATATATCTTTTATTTTCCTGAGCATTGAGGGAGACAAAACAGACAAGAAGCAGGGCGAATAAGAAGTATTTCATTTTAATGTTCCTTAAAAGTTAATAATGCGGGAACTTATTTATCACTACTTCTGAATTACATTCTAAAGTAGAGTATTTTCTACGTCATCGTAAAGTTTATCGATTTCGGTTTGGATTTCGATTGTTTTGGAAAGGGCGGTTAGTATTTTACAATAGTTTATTATTTCTTCAAGTTTAAGTGTTTTACCTTTTCTGTCTTTAAGCCATTTATCACAGACCTGATAGCCGCCGATTTGATAATTCCAAACTTCTTCTTTTACAATATTAAAATATTGGGTTTTGTTTATCCAGACTTTTTCATCTTCATATTTCGGTTTTTCTATTTCATTGTTCCCTTCACCGGAAAGTATTTGAGTCGTTTTCTCAAGCTCTTTTGCTTTTAGGAGATGGAAGCCAGCAAGCTGATTACCTAATTTAGCAAGGGAATGAAATAGTTTATAATTTTTTGGAAAAGGTACATAAGGAAAATCAATCTTCAGGAAATCAGCATATTTTGTCCGATAAGTATTGCTGTAAAGTATAGCATACACGTAATAAAATATTTCTTCAGGAGTTGGCTCCTTCTTAAAATTCTTTTTTAGTTCTTCAAATACTATTCCTGAAATGTTTGGTCTTACTGCGAGGTATGATTCATCCGGCTCAAACATCATTAACTGTATATAAGCAGATTTTTTCTTCGGCTCTGTTTTTTGATAAAGATAAAGAGGAAATATCAATTCACCACCACGGCGGAAAAGATTATAATCAACAATATTTTCTGAGATAAAAACGATATCATAATTATTTGAGCCCGTAACACTACCCTGTCTTCCGACACATAATGCTAAATTCTCGTTTTGCATGTGATGCATAATCTCTTTTCGGGAGCGCTCTATCATCGTATCATGATAAAATATCCATTGAATATCAAAAGGTCTATATAGAACTTTAGTGATTGCATCCTGCCAATCATGATCGTTTTTTAGTTTTTCTCTTTGTTCTATTATTTTCCAGTTTTCATTATCCTTTAGATCATAAGTCGCTTTTAGAATTTCAACATCATAATTTGAATCTCTAAATTGTTTAATTCTCTTTTCAAGTTGTTTCCTGTCATGGTCAATTACAAAACCATCTCTTGATGTAACAATCCCGACGCTATTTACAGGAAAGATATCAGTGATCTTATTAAAGGAATAATAGTGATTAGCTAATTTATTATCAGTAGGGATAAATTGATAAAATTCAGGATGGGGAACAACCTTTGTCCATTTTGTATTTTTAACAGTATGCTTAATCAACCAATCGTATTTATCTTCTCTCAATCCAAATAATTCACTATGCGAAAATGATTTAGATTTACCTTTCTTATATTTAATAAAGAAGGCAATAGCTACTCCCTGCTGAATGTCAAATACATTTTCGTCTTTTCCTCCATCCGGGGCTTTTTCTTTCTTTTTACTATTTCCATGAAGGTCGAGGATATAGATTTCATCAAAACTGTTCATTAAGGACTTGCGCATTCCCCTGAAAGTTGGGTTATCGAGATAACCATGGTTTGTAATAAATCCGAGTACACCTTCGCCTGCCTGATCAATTTTCCATTGCGCAAAACGGATAAATTTAACATAATCATCCTGCAGACCTTTTGGATTTTTTTCACCAAGAGGTTTGCCATCCACCTGATAATATTCTTTAATCACATCAGAAATCCATTCACCCTTATTAGAAGAATCATAAGAATACGGAGGGTTTCCAAGAATTACAAGAATAGGAACCTGATTTTTAATTTTACCAGCTTCATGACTTTCATGAGAAAGTGATGACATACCGGGAAATTTAGATTCCTGAAGTTCCTGCATTTCAAGGGTATTAGTTAAATAATATTTTACACGTTCATCTTCAGACATTGTATATCCAAGTTCTTCCAGAAGGAAGGATATTTTCATATGCCCGATAGCATAAGGAGCCATCATTAATTCGAAAGCGTAATAGTTTGGTAATACCCGTTCTTTAATAAAAGCATCTACTGCTCCCTCACCTAATTTTTCTCTAACCTCTTTAACTGCAAGTTCAATAGCCTGATAAATGAATCCCAATGTTCCACCGGCCGGATCAAGAAGAGTGACATCTTTAGAAGCAAGGCCATCTGACATATTGAATTTATCTTTTAGAATCTGATGAAGCGAACGGACAATAAATGAAACAACGGGCTCAGGGGTATAATATACGCCACGTTTTTCTCTTGTTGCAGGATCATACTCAGAAAGGAATGTTTCATAAAAATGGAGAACGGGATCACTTCCCTTCCCAGCGTGGTAATATTGATCGAGAAGTTTTTTAGCATCTGCATCTGCCAGAACTTCAGCAATATCGTCAATAATAATTTCCATTTGAAGAGGTATATCTTCCAATGAAATATATTTGAATATATCTCTTAAGATTCCTATTGATTTGGGAATAAATGTAAACGCAAGTTTCCGGTTAAACTCGTCACCTGAACGTAGACGGGCGGCGAATAATCCATAGGTGATAGTCTGAGAATAAAGATCTGCAAATTCCTCTTCACTAATTCCAGCGATTAAAAATTCCTTGAATGCTTCGTAGAATCCATGGATTGATTTGGTTCCGGATTTTAATTCTTCGGTGACAATTTCATCTTTCAGGAATTTGGTTCTTTTTGCAAGTTCAACGGCAAGGGTTTTTGCTGTAAATGTTTTGGGAAGGGAGAAATCCAAAAACCTTTGGAGGAGTTCATATAATTCATCTTCATTTTCAACAGGCGGAGCAGCAGAAAGTTTCTTAATTATAAAAGGACGGGCGGCAGAAACTTTAGACATTATCTGACCATTCCGGTAGAGCCGAAACTCTGTATAGTTGGTAAGAATTACGTTAGGGAAAGTGGAGAGATATCTTTTAAGCTGACCGGAGTCTTCAATTCTGTCTAGGTCAGCGCCTAAATCTTTTGCTTCGATGTAGCCGATAATTTTCTGCCGGCCATCCCAAATTCTGAAATCGGGGTTACCTGCTTCGGTCTTTTTGGGAAGGATAGTAACATCAACTTTCTTTTTCCTTTGAGTTTCAGAAAATTCTGATATAAAATCGGCAAGATGTTTATAATAAGAGGGTTCTGTTGCATCCCCCTTTTTATAGGTCTTAAAGAGATTGGAAAGGTATTTTTTCAGCATAATTGAAGGATATTGCAAACCATAATTATAAACTCATTTCAACTTAAAATATTTTGGGGAAAGGGTCAAATATTATGTAAAAGTAAGGGAATGCATTTAGATTTATGGGGTATGGCATTATTTCTCACTTTTGAAAAGGAGGTGAGAAGCCGAAATTCTTAGTTTTGGCAAAATGGAAGGAGGGGTTCATATTGAAATAGTTCAATATGTAATGGCACGAGTATTGTTGTACTAAATATAGACAGAGTAATGGGATTTGGGAGGTTACAGGAGGCGGCTTTACCGAAAGTGAGGGAGGGGTTTTGGGAAGAACGGGCCGGCGGATGTAAGGATTAGTTGAACCGGTACTGATTTTTTGCACTAAAATAGTTCGATTTTTATATGGCAAAAAAGTGAGTTTCTGCAGGTATATAGTAGAGGGGGGCGTTGTTTTTGGAGTGAGGAGGGGGTAAAAGGGGAAAATTGGCACATCTAAAGATCAATAAAAGCCATTTAATGTTGCTCTCAGGTTGCTTAAAGGTAGCTCTTAAGTAGCTCTTTTACATTAAAAGAGCCCATATAGGGAATAGTGATAGTCCATTAGGGGAACAGTGATGGTTCGACCGGGTACCATGAAGGAGATCGATTGAGTAATCAATTATTTTATGTACTGTTTTTTTTGATATTAAATAATATATTCGCATTCCAACTTTAATTTTATATAGGAGAATATAAAATGGGCAGTTTAACTAAAGCAGTCTTAGGTTTGGTAAGGGGGAAGGTAGGGAACGTAAGTTTCCGGGTAAGAAATAATGTAACTTATGCATACTCAATTCCGGAGAAGGTAAATGTAAGTCAAACGGAAGGAGCTAAGAAAGCGAGGAGTAAATTTACTCCGCTATCCAGGTTCGCATCATTTATAAAATCCATACCCGATCTAAAATATTTCTGGGCGAAAGCGAATATTAAGGCAAGTTCGGCGTATCATAAAATTACCAAATATAATTATCCTTTTTTTCTGTACAACAGACCTGCAATTGAGAATGAGATTGTTCCAAGGTGGGCAAATTCGTCAGGCATGAATCCGATCAGAACATCATACTTAGATAAAACGGGGATAAGGATGGAAGCCAGGTATGAACAAGGATGGTTTGTTCAGCTGGAGGAGGAAACATTTATATATGCACTGGTTGTTATTAGCTTTTACAATCCGGTTAAAGGAAAGAGTCAATATTTTGTTTTTAATAAATTAGAGGAGGATAACTTCGAGATAAAAACGGAAGAGCAGTTTGAGATAAAGATTCCTTTTACCGAGGGAGCTCTGAACAATTATTATTTATACCGGAACAGCATTATTTATGTTACTTTTATTACAAGAGATGCCAGCGGGAATCCAGTAAGATATAGTGAAAATTATAAACATGAGTTTACGCATGAATATTCTGATGAGGAAAAGATATACATAGACCAATTACAGGAGAGCGAATTAAAGGAAAAAACTAAAGAGGGATACAAGGAATATCTGAAAAGGATATTTTCCAGGCGCGGGAAAGATTAACACTGCGGGAGAAATCCGTACTTGTTTTTGATGAAAGTAATCTTCAAATTCCATTTATCTATTTGGAATTGAGATAAAGTGAAGAGTGACAAGAACATAAGGATCTTTTTTATATCGGGGACTGTATTTATTGCAATCATTTTTATAGTGATGGTAATTAATATTTATGATTACACTCTGAACGATGCGAAGAAGAATCATCAGATGCAGCAGATGGAAATGGCGAAGGCGGCAGTATCGGGGATCGGGAGTTATTTAAGGAGCCTGATTGATGACATGCGACTTTTATCAGATTACCCGGGAGTTAAGAGATTTGATAAAGAGATAATAAAAACAAATACGGACCTGCTGTTAAACCATTATAATGATAAGATAGTTAAGTCGATTTTTGTACTGGACGGTGAGGGGCGTCCGGTTTACAGCACCGGGGGGAATACTACAGCCAGGGTATATAATGGATTTGGGATTAATATTAATGCATTGAGAAAGAATGTGCCTTTTTTTTCAAAGATAGAGCCATATTATACCGGCGAGATTAAGAAGGGGTTGGTGTTTGTAATGATTATGCCATTCGGGGGGGGTGAGGTGCGGGACGGTGAGGCGGAAGGTTCGGGGGCCGTAGCGGGAAACAGTGAGGGAGAGAAGAATAATTCTGAGAGAGTGGTGCGTACCAGCGGGGAGAGAGTTTCAGAGAGAAGAGTGAAAGGTGATAAGGGAGATGGTTTGGTGAATCGTTACGGTAAGGAGAGAGGTTTAGGGATTGATACAAAAAAGGGGGGGGGAAAGGGTTTGGGAGTGCGGGAGGGGTATATTGGTTTTGTAGTAAGTTTTGATTCACTTATACATAAAT
>JARLHC010000084.1 GCA_031292455.1 Ignavibacteriaceae bacterium | reverse complement strand
TTTTAGTATTTCCTTTCCATTCAGCTGGACCGACACCTCCGCGGCACCAAGGATTTTCATCCCATACAAGGATTCCAAGTTCATCGCAAGCGCGATAGACTTCGGGTGCCTGTGGATAATGTGCGAGACGAATAAAATTTGCTCCCATATCCTTAATCATTTTAATATCTTTCCTGTGAAGGCTATCGGGGAGAGCATTTCCATATCCGGAAAGTTCTTCGTGACGATGTGTACCTCTGAGGAGCAGCTTTTCGCCATTAAGGTAAAATGCGCCGTGCTCTTTAAATTCGTACCAGCGATATCCGATATGGTCTGTTATTTTATCTATGACATTACCATTTGATTGCAGATTTATTTCAATGGTATAAAGTTCAGGGTCAGACGGACTCCAAAGACCAGGATTTTTAATATCGGGCATATCGATAGTAATCTTGTTCTCACCCTTATCCAAAACCTGCTTTAATTTTTTATCAGAGGCTACTTTACCGTCTTTATTTTTTATAACAGCCAGAAGGGAATAATTATTCTTTTCATTTGAATTATTAACGAATACCTGAATATTTGTCTTTGCAGTTTTTTTATCAACTGCTGGAGTCTGGACTAATATTTTCCCTAAATAAGTTGACGGAAGCACTTTAAACCAGACATTCCTTGTAATACCACCATAGAGAACAAAATCAGATTTCTGGGATGGCTCTACTAAAGGATCGTTTGAATTATCAGCCTTTACCCTTATTAAGTTCACTGCTCCTTTATTAATATAGGGGGTGATATCAACATCAAAGCCCACATAGCCGCCTACGTGCCTATCAGCCAATTTCCCGTTTACATAAATCTCGCTTTTATTATTTATTCCTTCAAAACAGAGTTTAACAATCTTATCATTTGATAAGCCTGGAATAAACAATTCTTTTTCATACCAACCGATACCTCTCCTGTATCCGGGAATCTGGTCAAGCGCGTCTGATTTATTCCATGTATGGGGTAAATTTATTTTTATCCATTTTACAGGGGATTGGTACAATGCGTCATAATCTTTGACATCATCCTGAAGATAGAACCAGTCATTATTAATTAAATAGCCTTCCCTTTCATTTGTATCCTTAATAAAATTTTTATCGTTATTCAGGAGAAAATTCTTATAGAGGGATTCTACCAGATAGTAATCGCCTGCAGGATAGGACTCATCAACTCCCCACCCCTTGGTATAATTATAAACGGTATGAATAAGCAATCCCTCTTCAGTTTTACGGATGCTTTTAGTAAAGAGATAGTTATTCTTTAAGGATTCAAGAGTCTTCTGAGCAAGGGACAAATATTTACAGCAATCAGATTCTGTACCTGCAAGATCAGATAATATAAAAAACCCGGAAGCAGCAATTGCAGCAGCGGAAGCATCCCTGGCTACTGTATCAGCCTTCAGGTCGAAATCCCAGCGCGGGACCAGATCAGAGGGAAGGTTATTTAAGTAATACTCCGCCATTTTTTCGGATACATTAAGGAATCTTTCATCCTTAGTATATTTATAAGCATTGGCAAAACCATAAATGCCCCAAGCCTGTCCCCTCGACCAAGTTGATTCATCCGAGTAACCCTGGTGAGTTCTCCTCTTTTCGACTGCTCCTGACTTAGTATTAAATTCGACGACATGATAAGAGGAGAAGTTTTTACGAACATTTTCATTCATGCAGGTAAGCGCATGTTTGTATGCGATATCATAAAGAGTATAATCCCCTGTTTCCAGAGCAGCCCAGAATAGGAGTTCAATATTCATCATTGTATCAATAATCATTAATCCTGCTCTATCTTCAGTTCCGAGTTTTCCCCAAGCTCTTATAAAATTTCCATTAGGGTTAAATCTTTTAGCGAGCATTTTAGCTGCATCTATTGCAGCATCGCGATATTTTTTATTGCCGGTATGCTGATAAGCTTTAACACATGAATTAAAGAAAATAAATCCTACATCGTGCGTATCATCCAAGGTAGCATATTTTAACAGCCTATCCGTATGAGCCAGAGCTCTCTTTTTAAATTCTTCTTTTCCCGAGATATCGTACATATTCCACAGTTCACCACATGTAAAACCAGAGAACCAGTTGGGCTTATCGCTAAAGGTCCACTTCCCGCCCACAGTATACTTAGGGAACCTGCCGGCGAAAATATTGTCTTCCCTGATAAGCTGTTCACCCACAGATTTAAGAACATCCTGTGCTTGTGAACTAAACTGCAGGATAAGGAGTAGAGCTAGTGTTATTAGTTTTTTCATCAGTAATTTCGGTTCATATTATAATTATATAAAAATATCAATTCATCCACAGTACAGGCTGTCTGACCGGGAAATTTCTAATAATCTCTTCATTTTCCGGATTTGGATTCAGTTTCTTCCACAGCGCAATAAAATTTTCATTGTTATATGCCATACCACCGAACAGCAATGCCGGCTGACGTACAGGATAATAATCAAAATACATTACGTCTTTAGGATATGGCCATTTGGATTTATCAGCAATAAACGGAAGCATAAACCCAATGGCTTTTTTCATATTCCTTCCATCAGGAAGAGTGAAATTCCACAAGTTATCTTTTTCAGTTGAAAGAATAGTGCAGATGATAGCCATTGCATCAAGGTTAAACAAAGAATAATTATAGGGTTTAGTTCTTTTAAGCTCCAGCGGGAAACTTCCGTCCTTAGCCATCTGCGCCGGAAGGAGCACTTCTTTAAATCTCTTTCTGCAGAATTCCATTTTCCCCTGATCGCCAACCAGTTTTGCGAATTCAGCAACCTGCATCACCCAGCAGGTAGCATGGTTGTTCTTCGCGTTCATTTCATCAATACCGTAATAATGAGTAGTTAACCAGGTAAGATAATCAGCGAACCATTTTTTAATGTGTTCAAGATCTTCCGGGGGAATTAGACCATCATTTTCTAGTATCATAATAGCCTGGGCAACTTCAATAAGATGAATAGTATCGATGATACCCGTTCCACGCCCAGAATATTTTCTAGTTATTGCCTGAGCATAGAGGAGGCTAGGATTCATTTTCGTCTCTTCATTAACAAACCAGGCCCGTAGATGCTCAAGCGTTTTGAGGGCATATTTTTTATCGCCAGTAATTTTGTATGCGGCAGTTAAGGCAGCAGCCTCAACACTGAACCTTATCAGAGCCTTCCTGTGAGCCACGAAATTATCAGGATTAGTAATTCCATCTCTCTGAATATAAGGGCCATTGGGATGAGTAGAATCAGGCCACCAGTAGTCCCCTTCCGAGAAATAATCATGTTTTCCGCCAGCACTGCGGGGAGAAGAACAGGATGTAATTGTTAAAGGTTCTTCATTCAGGTATTTATCAGCTGCAGGGATAACCCACAGCTTATCAATTTCTGTTACATTAACCTGAGCAAAAAATGCACTGCAGGGAAACAACAATAGAATAATCGGAAATAACATTTTCATTTCAATATAATCATTTTGCCTGTTGCTGTAAAACTACCGGCAACCAGCTTATAGAAGTAAATGCCTGAAGGAAAAGCTGAACCGTTAAATTTACTTGAGTATTGTCCCGCGTTTTTATATTCATTTAATATTGTTTTAATTTCATTCCCTAACAGATCATAAACTTTTAATGTAACAAACTGTGGGGAAGGTAATGAAAAGGATATATTGGTTTCAGGATTAAATGGATTAGGATAATTAGGAAATATTTTTATTGTTTTGTCAGGAATTTGTCCTTTATCATGAACAGAGGAAATACTTAATCTTTCCTGAAGCTGTGCAAGGTAAAGAGATTGAGGAGAAAGGCCGGGAGTATTGGACCCTTCAATATATCCCTGTAGTTCATTAAATGGCGCAGGCGGGGAGATTCCTGTTATACGCGCTCCCTTACATCCAATAGCATAGTTCTGGGCAGTAGGTGGTTTCTGAACAATCAAATCTCCGGCTGCAACATCACAGTTCCATGCAACCGAATTCGCAATAGCCCATCCATGAGCTGTTCCATAATCTCCTCTGTTATATAAGGCAAGTAAAACGGGACTAACACCAGGTCTTGGTCCATCTAGTTCTTTATGGTTATCATACAAATATCCCTGCGACCATTGCCGATGCCCTTCACTGCTTACATAGGCCCCGCTTGATGTGCAATTTAAAAACACTACACCTGAATTCCATGATGTGCCATTAGATACGTAATGATGTCTTCCGTTTGTAGCCAAACAATTCTTAAATAATATCTGCTGGGAGCCGGAATAAGTATTAAAGTTATATCTTCTTTCGCCTGTTATAGTGCTGACAGGATCAAGCGCTTTACAGTTATCGATAGTTATCCTTGAGCCAGTATTGATTCTTATTCCTGATTGACCGAAATGAAGGGATGTGCAGTTCCTTACCCAAGAATCTTCCAATTGATAGAGATCGACAGCCTGCCATGCATGATTCTCATCTTCCCCACCAAGAGTTTCGATATCAATCCTAAGATTTTCGATTCCAATACCGGTCTTTATCCCCATCCGTGCATATTTATAGATATAAGATTGGGAGAGACTTTTAATCAGATGATTATATACAGGAGCATCGATTGTAATTTTATTTCCGTTTATTGCTTTAATATATCTGTTATAAACAATAGGGTGACTGTCAACAGCCCAAGATGTATCCTCGCCGGGTCCCGCTGAATGTGTGCCTCCATAATTTATTGCCTGAAGCCAAGTCAAAGAACAGGTGTGATAAATAATAATATTATCGCCGGGTGAGTACTGGGAGGCATTATCCACATAAAAATCATTCGAACCCACAAGGACAGAATCGCTTGAAATATTTGTTTTAGTTCCGGTAACCTGATCCTTCCATAAGGTACTGGTGCCTCCTCCTGCAATAATTATTGTTCTCTGAGTAGGGTTATCACCCTTCCCTACTAATATGGTATTAGTTAATGAATCACTGCCATCACCAGAACCTCTCAATACTATTCCGTTAAATCTTAATTTAAGAGTCCCCCAAATTTGATAATTACCAGGTGATAATAGTATGGCTCCTTTTGAACCTGCGTTCCCCAATGAATCCAAAATTGTCTGAATATAAGCAGTATTATCACCCGGGACAGGATAAATAACAGCGATTACCGGTATAACCGGAATTTCTGATTCCCCGTTCCTATATCCCGCATAGCTGAAATCAGGAATCCTATTATTTCCCTGATCGGTAGCATAGACCAGTTTATTCCCTGCATCATAATGAACAAGGGACGACTGCCATTGTGCATCCATAAATGAAGGCAAAGTCAACATGATCAAAATAATTAATAATGTATAAGGTTTCATATTTAAATAAGGACTGCTCTAAAAAGAACAGTCCTTTGGATAAATTATTTCATTAAGATCATTTTTTTAACTGAAGAATAATCACCTGTGCTCAATCTATATAAGTAAACTCCGGTGGCTAATTTTCCGGCATTAAAGGTAATATTATAATTTCCGGGATCTTTTTCGCCGTTTATAAGAGTAGTCATTTCTTTTCCCAGTATGTTATAAATTTTTAATGTTACAAAGGATTTTTTGGCAATAGAATAATTAATCTTAGTAGACGGATTAAATGGATTAGGATAATTCTGTGAAAGCTCAAAGCTTGATGGTTTTACAGATTTATCATTAATACCGGTAATTCTATCAAGAGAATTTTCTGTAGTTCCTGTAACTCTTGCAAGGGCTACATAAATAGAACCGACACCTGATCTCAGAGTATCAGGAACAGCCAAAGAATCGGGGGTAAATTTAACCGGCGGTGCTAAAAGAGTTGTAGTATCAGGTTTAGATTGGTTCAATCCTATCCAATGAGCTAAACTGTCAGTTGAAATAGCAACCCTAAGATTTGTATTCCCTTCTGCAACGCCGTCATCTGTTCCATAGCTTGGAATAAATCTATCAAAGCTCATAAAAGGAGTGCTTACAGGTCCATGATTGAATGAAACCTGATAATACCTGACTGAAGAAACTTTATCTATGTCAGAAGTTAAAATGCTGGTTCCTGTATTTGCATTTCCAGGAATGCATCGTACTTCGGCGTAATGGCCGGTTCCAGCTCCAGATGTTGTTGAACGGAGATTAAAAACCCGATATCCTAAAGAATCGCCTACAGGAAAATCTTTATTTGCTCCAGCAGTATTAGACATCCCTCTTCCCATAGCGCCATTAATATAACTGGCAGATGAATATCCGGTTACATTTGCAGAGGTTGTATTCTGGCAAATCCAGACATAAGGACCGGTCTCAATTATGCCACTGATAAAAGTTAGAACAGTATTAAGAATTGCAGGACCTGTTGAAGAGCCACCATTCATATAAATATTACTACCAAGGATTACTTTAGCCCCTTCAGTCTTATTAATAGTTATTGAGTTAAAATCTCCATTTGTTGAACTATAAACACCATTAATAGTCAAAGTGCTATTCGTTGATCCGGCTAATGTTAAATTGCAGCAACTAAGAGTAGACCCGGCAGCACCATTTCTAAAATCCAGAATAGCGCCATTATGAGTTAAATTGCCGTGTAGTTCCAGTAAATGCAATAAACCGGAACCTCCGGTAAGATTAGTCTGAGCTTTAAACGATCCGCCGGCATTAATCAATATATCACCATTGACTACAATACTAGTAGTATCTGTTTTGCTAAACTGCAGGATACCTGAAGTGCCACCACCGATTGTTAAATTATTTATTGCAAAATTAGTATTGATAGTTACAGTGTCACCATCAGGTATAACAACATTATCAGAAGCGCTTGGTGTACCTGATGGATTCCAAACCATTGTGCTCCATTGTCCACTTCGGGTTGGCGAATATGTAGTTTGAGCCAATAATGTGTTGGCAAAGATAAATACAGCTACTATTACTGAGAATAAAAACAGATTTAGCTTCATAAAGACCTCTCAATTATATTAATTATTAATAATCACTATTTATTTTTCAATTATATTGATGATTTAAATTCATTTCTTTTGAAGTGCAGAATCATCAACATCTTTATTAACAGCACCCGGTGTAGCATCTACAGCTTTAGCAGTACTTATCCAGGAAGCGGGAGAAGTATTATCTGCAAAATTTCCATTTACCGGTTTGAAATACGCGATGTATCCATTATCCAACGCTTCAGGAGTAAGTTCAGTAACAGGGCATCCTTCCCATTTGGAGGCGCCTCCCCATGTTACTATATCAACAGCTTTTTTCTTATCCCATGCAGATAGGAGAGCAAGATTATCTTTGCCGGTAAAAACAATTTTACCTCCGGTAGTATCAATATTATCAGGGGAATAATAAGCAAAGACTACTATCCTGTTATTACCATCATCAATTTTAACATCCTCTTCAATTTCTGAAGCACCATATTTATCTGATTTTTCGCCCAGGCATACCAATACATAAGTACCTTTAGGAATTATTTTATTGAATACAGATTTTGGACCACTAGAGAACCTGACAGCACCTTCTGTTTCTTTAGCAACGCTGGTAGGAGAGGTCATATCCGTTAAATACCAGCCGGCAAGGTTGATACCTCCTTCTTTCAGAACAAGCAACTCGACATATTCCCCTCCGTTATAAAGGGAATGTTTTCCACTATTTCCGATTTCGTTAATAATAACATCACCATTATTCTGAGCGAACAATGATATCCCACAAGTCATAAAAAAATAAATTATTGCCAGTATCTTTTTCATAATTACTCCTATTTTTGATTCCTATTATAAAATTTAGATAAAATTCTTATTTCATTTCTTAAGAAAATCTTCTCTTGATGGTGTAAAGACTTCAACCATAAGGGCATCTTCCAATGCTATAACCCCATGTTCAATGGAAGGGGGAATGAAAAAGCTGTCACCTTTTTTTAACGACTTTTTATCATTCTCAATATGTACTTCAAATGAACCACTGATTATATAAGATACCTGTCTATGAGGGTGAGTATGGACTAAACCTGTTGCACCCTTCTTAAATTCAACCAGAGTCATCATTAAATTCTCATCAAATCCCAGAATTTTCCTTCTTACACCTTTTTGTATATTTTCCCATTCAACATCATTTTCCCGAATGTAACCTGTAATTGCAGCATCAATCATCTTATCAGAAATATAATTTTCGTCCATCTTAATTATCTTTTTTTATTAATGAAAAATTCCCGGACCATTTATATTCTTTCCCCAGAACTTTCAGAGTATGTTTAGCAGTATCAGAAGCATCTCTATTATTTATCAGCAAAATCCAGTTAAGATTATTACCCAAGATCTGAACTGCGGTAGCATCATCATCAGAAGTCAGCACTTTAACAATGCGTACAATACCTGTGGCGCCTGCAGAGAATTCATTTATGCCGTCCCACATTCCATGGGGTTCAATAACTGAAGCAAAAACATGAGAATCGCCTTTATACCTCATAATAACTGCGGGTTCATGCCTGAGGTCAAAATCGGGATCACCAGCACCAATTCTTACAAAAAAGACTTTAATGGAAGTATCAGCATCAGAAACAACAGTATAATATCGATTCCCCTGCAGCCAGGAAAATGAAATTGTTGAATCTGCATTCCCCTCTGCCTCATTCCACAGATGCTGATAGCCGTAATTATTTCCTAATGAGCCCATCTTTTTATCGTGAGCATTATATTTTATATTAGTATACGTCAGCTGACCCATATAATAGAAAGGCAGATCATATTGATGTTTTTCTTTGGAAATTATCTTAAAGACATCAATAATGATGGGCTTAGAGAATAGTTTATCATTTATCATTGCCATAGTACGCTGCATATAAACACCATCATAGGCATTTAACACTTTAGCGCTCATAATCTGGAAATCAGTATCAGACACAGTAAAGAAATGTTTATCAGCGTGGTTCTTTTCTGAAATAGATTCCTTCCCCTGGTAATCAGATTTTCCATCAACAGTGACAGTATTATGTGCAATGGTTTGCCTTGCAAATGATTTAGTTTCGGGGAGATACCGCCCACCATCTTTAGTTTCCACGTTTAAGAACCGGGAAGCTCCATAATCCTGTAATATTTCATTCCCCTGATCGTAATAGAGCATTGAGAGTTTATCGAAATGCCCATGAGATAATCCATGTCCAGTATATTTCATAAGCAACAATGACTCGTCATAAACGGGACCAAATCTAAGTATGCCAACTCCTCCTTCATCCCCTTTTGCCCCGTCAGAAAATTCAATACTTTTATACGGAAACCCGGGTATATTCCCGATGGTCTGCAAATCTCTAGCAACTTTTAACCCATCTCCACTAATCATTACTGCACTTTGTTTAGCAGCAATATTTAGTAAAGACTTATCTTCCCCATAGAGTCCATAAGTTATATCGAGTGAGGTTATAATTTCAGGGGATAAGAAATTTTTTTCTTTTAATGCATCATTTATCGGGATGAAGGCACCATTTGTATAAGTAAGCTGAAGAGCCGAATAAAATGCTTTTTTCAATATCTGATTTCTGTGTTGAAATATTTTTAATTCTGGCTGATTATTATTTATAGCTTTTGCAAAAGTAAAAAATGGGAGCAAGGCATATCTAACGTAATATGGTCCTTCGGTATAGAATCCATCGGGAGAGAATAATTCATCAAGCTGTTTGATAAACCCGCCGGTTCCGTCCTGTCTTGAACCATACAATGCTTTACCCACCAGGTTTTTATCCCCCATGACATAACCGATTATACCGACAGCAGTAACAGTCCAAGTCCCATGGTTATGTATCCTGTCAAATTCTTCGACTTTTTCTTCAGTAAGAAACTTAGCCATAGGCCTAAACAAGTTAGTTTCAATTTTTTCCCGTTCAGCGGCAGTTAACCAATCATAGATGCAATCATAGGCCTGAGCAGCATGAACCAGCCATACACATTCATTAAGGGACTGCCAGAATAATCTGCCGGCTGTTTCATTTGAGCCTGCAGGATGTTTTCCAAGAGTAGGATAAAGATCGGCATATTTTAACAGCATATCTTTAATGAAAGCTGCATACCTGTCATCATTTGTAACTGAAAACAAGATACCTGCGGCCTGCATTTCAGTATAATTTTTTTTATGTCTTTCATGAGTATATCCGCCAGCATCCCTGGGAACCGGAACTTCTACCGGAATTGTTAATGCTTTATCTACCATATCTTTCAACTTCTGATAAGCATTATCGAAGACCGGGTATTTACCTAATGAAGCTCTGATCTCGCGGACATCCTGAGTATTTATGAGGAGATTCGGGTGCTGATTCCTACCACAAATACTAATAGAGAAAATAAGAGAAATAAATAATATTTTCATTTCATTAAAAACTATAAGAATATCCTAAACTAATATTATTGCTGATCTCCATCTGATAATTTGTATTACTATAATAAGAGTCATAGAACTTTAACTGTTTCCATTCATAGGCAACATCTATTCTTCCATACAATACACTAACGCTCAGACCAAAGGAATAGGAATCCCAGGCGGGTCCCCTCTCTTTATTAGCAGCGCCATCCGGGATAAACAATTCCGGAACATTCTGGTAACCTGCGAGAAGAGAGAGCCATCTAACCGGTTTATATTCAATACCGAACCTATAACTATTTCTATCTGCCAAATTATAGAATGTTGAATCGAGACGGCTTAATGAAAATTCTGTCTTACTTAATGGTGCATATTCATAGTCGAATGATATAATAACTTTATCTATCGGATTAAAGCTGACCCCAAATGTTATAATTGCAGGAAATTTAAGTTTATCCGTTCCGGCATCGTTCCGGGATATACTTGATGAGGAATCAGTTGTTACAGTAGTATAATTCCATTTTCTGGTAAGAGTATAAGGAAGTTCAACTCTCACAGCTGCATTAACCCGGTCAAATGAATAAACTAATCCAAGGTTAAAACTCATACTATTATATTTTGATTCTCCGTTGGTTTCGACATCATAATAAACATGAGAAAATTTAAACTTCTGAACATCAATCAAAGTAAAATTACCAATCCGGGACAGGGCCTGGTAATCTGTTGAACTTCCCCAAGATATATTAGCTCCAACTCCAAATTTCAGATTTTGGATTATCTCACATCCTATTCCAAGCGGAATATTATACAAATAACCGACTCTTTGCCTATAAAACTTTGACCAGCTAAAAACAAGTGTATCCTGCCCGTTAACAAGCGGAATTGCACCATATCCGAAATATCCGATATAAGGGTCCAAGTAAGTATCATTGCGGTCATAGTCAGAGATATTCTGTCTGTTAAATGAAACTGCGGCTCCGAATTTATGATCGAACAGAGTAAAAGGCAGAGCTGCAGCAAAATAGCTTAATGCGAATTTATTCTGATTTTTATTCCAGTCAGCGGCTTCTTTGCTATAGGGATCGAGTCCTAACTTAGGGGACTTTACAACATAGTTCGGATCTCTAAACCTTGCAGTATCCAATTGTCCGTCATATTTCGGATCAAGAGGAGCGAGGCCGGAAAGATAAAAAGGAAGGGTAACGAATAATCTATCCGGACGCCATTCCTGGTGTTCTCTCCATAAAGTTGTATTATAATCACCCGCAACATTTATCTGTATTTTTTCAATATCGGATAAACCGGCGGGGTTATAAAACAAAGAAGAGAGATCGCCGGTTTGAGCAGTGAATGCTCCTCCTTCTGCAAGAGCTTTTACACCAAGCAAATTAGTGGAAGTAGTACCCTGGAAGGACAAATTATCACCTCTATGCTGGGCAAAGAAAGAACCTGAATAAACGAAGATCAAAGCAAAAATGAGAGTTAATTTTAGCTCTTTTAAGAAATGAATTATTCGCATTTAATAAAACTCCTGATAATCCTATTTTATTGCATAACCGATTGTAATACGATGTACGGCATCGAGGTACTGTCCAAAATCATTATAAGAATAATCGACTCTTAAACCGTCGTACTGAAGTCCCATTCCTACACTCCAGGATTGTTCATCCGTATTGAACTGATAGCCACCTCTCAGAAAAAACATATTCTCGAAACTATATTCCATACCGACACTATGCTGCTGATCGTAGTCTCTAGGCTGAACCATTTCATAGGCGAGCCTGACAGAGTGCTGATCAGACTGAGCGATAAGGGGATCTTTATCTGAAAGAAGAAAACTTGAAACTCCGATAGTAAAAGTCTGAGGAAGGGGAAAAGCCTCATCGATATATTTCACCTGCTGTCCAAAATGGCGGATAGTGGCATCGATGACAATATTTCTAAAACCTGTTTTGAATAACAATCCCCCATCGAATGCAAGGGCCGAAGCAGACTTATAAACCAGATTCTCATGAACAAATTTGGCAGTAACACCAAGAGACAAGCGATCGGTCAAATCGCGGGCAAAGGATACTCCTACCACAATAGAATTCGGTCTGAAGGTTCTTCCGGTTAATCCATTATAGCTACCGTCTTCCTGAAATCCCAAAGCATCAACTCTTGTTTCCCCAATAGTACCGACATCTGTAAACATTGCCTGAAATCCGAGGACACCGTACCCATCCAAATAATATCCTGCAGCAAATGAATATTGAGCGGCATCGAGGAACCAATTGACATAACCGACAGAAAGGTCGATATTATTAATACCAGTTAACCCTGCAGGATTATAGAATTCAGCTTCAGAATTATCCACCATAGAGCTGAAAGCGTTACCGAGAGCAGACCCGCGGGCGCTGGTTAATACTTCAAGGAACTGAAATGAAGTAGTGCCAACTTTAGGAAATGCATATAAGGATCCTGAAAATGTCAGAAGAAAAACTAATACAATTAAAGAAGACGTAAGATATTTTTTCATATTAAAACCTCAATCACCATTATCTTATAATTACGAATTTGCCGGAAGACTTATCACCCTGAGGCGTAGTGACCACAAAGAAATATACCCCTGAAGCCATCTGTTGTCCATTATGGGAAGTTTGGAACCACTCTTCAGAATATTTCTGAGGATTATCATGTTCGATGGTTTCTATTAACTGTCCCGAATAGGAAAATATTCTTATAGTACATCTTGCAGGCAACCCGTAGAACCTTATTTCATTATCAACATTCTGACCGGTGAATCCTGATTTCTGAATTAGGGGATTGGGAACGACTACGACTTTTCCCAATTTATCAACAGCGGGAATATCTTTATCGAGCTTAGTAATATTAGTTTTGCCACTTTCATTATTTTTAATATCCACAGAAGTAACTGAATAATACCTTGACTCGCCGATTTTAAAGTTCGGATCAATATCTATGTATTCATATTCGCCCAAGTCGTTTAATCCTTCACCGACATTAATAGTTTTGACAGAATCCCAGGGGCCCATTGGTGATACACTTTTATAAATTTTGAATCTTGACAGCGGAGCCATTAAACGCGGATGAGAGAAACTTTCCACATTTCTTCCCCATTTTATGTTAGCATCCGCAGTGGGAGTATTAGTGACAAAAATAGCTGGTGCAGGAAACGGAACGGGAATCTTATAGACACCATTCCTAGGGCTTTGTTCAGGAAAAGCGGGCAGATTAAGAGTATCCTGACCTCTATAGGCCTCAAAAGATTTTATCGCTGCATCCTGGACAGTAATAACTTTAGAATTAACATAGTCAGGGTAGCCGAAATCAGTTAAGTAATGATCAGTCATTACCTGATTCTTAATAACAACTTTTCTATCCAGAGAAGGAATAGGGGCCCACTGAGTACTCTGCTGACCGCCCTCGACATATTTACCAGCCTCAGCGCCATATCCAATAACTTCGGCAAGAGCAAATTTAACTTTGTCACCCTTATGCATAGTATATGGGCCAAAGACCATATATCTCTGGACAGCATCATTGCTTTGGCGATAATTATAGGCTGACCTTCCAATCCATCCTACCGGAGCGACAGGCCAGGTAGTGCTAACCGGTTTATATGGATTACTTCTTTCGTTCGGATTCAGGCCCTGGCCGGACTCCATTTTTGTAGAGCCAGTATTACCGGTACCAACTTTCTGGCGGAATGGTTGAAGCATATGCAGGTTCTGGTCAATTTCGTAATAAGCACCGCTTGATGTCTGCAAATTTTGGGTAGCTTCAGATTCATTCTTAGAAGGCTCATAAGGATCGCATATAGCCAGATGATCAGTATCATAATATAACATGCACCATCCCGGTGCCTGCGGGCTGCAAAGTCCTCCGCCGTTTTCCTTAGTCCTGCTGAACTTCAGAAAATTCTGCGGATCCGGTTCCGGTTTAGCTGCAAGGTTAGTATCGAGATTTGTTTCGATATCCATATTGAAAGAGAGCCAGAGAGATGCATCGAAAAATCCTCTCTGATCTCCGCGGTACATGCCAGCGGTATATTTCCATGTTTGATATTGTCTTTGATAGCCATACATGGATGGAGCGAAACCATATGTAAAAGTAAACATGACATCGGATAAAGTTGAATCTCTTTCAATTGTTGCGGGGTTCCCATCCGTATCGCCCGTATACTCCATTTCATATTCATATATAATGAGATCATCATAATCAGGATAGCTCCATGCGCGGGAAGTTCTAGTAACAGTAATTCCCACACTGGAAGCCCACTGAGAAGTTATGATTTCCTCTGCTTCATCAGGATTATAGGCAGAGTTCAATCTTCCATCGCTCAAAACGGGATAATTTTCTACTCTATTTATCATGATAGGAAAGGACCATTTACCGAAAGAGACCTCAGGATTGCTAGCACCGACTCCGCCGCAAAATGAATATAGCCTATTTGCAGGTCCCGGTCTGCCCATAATGTTAGCAGAAATAAAGACACCACCACCGACCGAATTTTCCTGTCCACTATATTTAGTAGTGCCAAAGCTAGTAGCAGAATTGGGAGGCCATTCCATTAAAGGGACGTTGGTTACGTCACCAGCCGGGCCATACATATAAGCTCTTCCAATTTCGCCGGTATTAAAGACTGTTTCGTGGAGCATTCCCCTTGAATGAATTCTATATTCACGAATCTGACCAAAGGAGAGTCCTGAACAGATAAATAATATTATGGCAAATAATATATTAGTAAATTTCATTTTATTGATTCCTGAAAACCCGACTAAATAATTACTTAGAACCGGCATATAACCCCCACCCTGAAATGAATAGGCTGATTAGAAATTACATCAACGGCCTGGGAAGTATTATATGGCGAGTAAAGATCGTAAACAAGGATATTTTCCGGAGTTTTAACCCATTTAAGAGTATTTCTCGGATCATTAAAAACTGAAGTATAGTCGTATACTATTTCATTTAATAAATTAAACCCTTCGACATAAAAAGTAAAACTTGCACCTTTCATGCTAAATAATTTTTCAACACGTATCCTAAGATCATGTTCTGCGGGAGCTCTTTGATTATATTTAAGACCCTGTCCGGTTTCATCAAAAGTGAAAGGTCTTCCGCTCATAATCCGAAAAGTAGTATTTATGCTCAGATTTTCGAATGGATAAAAACCAAATAAGGAAGGGCCTTCTTCATTATCAAACTGGTACCTGACATTCATGACAGCTTTATGAGTCCTATCGTAATCCATGTAAACATCTTCAGGGCTAGGGAGAACAACGGAAGACTGATTAGGTGCCGGGTTTTCGAAATAAGAGACAGGAGCATTAAGATCGTTGCTGCTAACACCGGTAGCGGATTCATAATTATATCTAATAGTACCAGTTAAAGGGCCATCCTGTTTTTCGAGAATAACATTAAATCCTTTGATATCAGAATAATCCCTGTTTACATATGTCTGATAGACATTCTGCAGATCATCATAGAAATAGGCAGTTTCAACAAGATCCTTCACATCTTTATAATAAGCGCTTAGATCTAATTTTAATCCATACGGCAGAGCAGAAACAACACCTATATCATAAGTTTTAGTATTTTCAGGTTTTAACCTGGGATTGCCGAGAATAGCGATTTCGTTAAACGATGTAACCTGATTATAAAAGATCTGATTAAAATTTGGTCTCTGGGTAAAAGTACCATAATTAAGATGCAGGACAGTAAATTCATTAACCGGGAAAGAGAAGCCGATACGGGGTTGAAGTTTAGCATACAGAGAAGTGCGTGTTTTTAAAGCGAGATTCTGATCATAATATGGACCTCTTTCGAGGTATTGCTTAGTTGAATCATAATAAGGATTTCTTAACGGAGAAAAAATATCGGAATAATATGTTGAGTTCATATCATAATAGTCTAATCTTAAACCAATATTAGCGATTAGGCCTTCGAACTCAATTTTATCCTGAGCAAAAAAAGCGCCTTCATAGGGGAAGACATTAAAAAGAAGTTTCCTATAACTTCCAGCGTCAGAAACATTCATGTTCTCATTAACGTCAATATTATAATAAGTGAATTGAAATCCTGCTTTTAATAAATTCAGGTTATTTATCTGGGCATTTATATTGCCGTTCATATTCCAGGTAGTTATTCTCTGATCGCCATAAGAATCTTCGGGGTGGCCTATCCTATCACCAGAAGGGCCTGTATAATCGATCCAATTAGTATGTGCGGCATAATCCTGAATATAGCCGCCAGGTGCTATAAGGTCGATCCTATCCTGCTGAAGATTATTCAGATTATTCAAACCAAGATCCATGATTATGGACGGGCTGAATATATGTTTCCAATCAAGGTTATATTGCTGAGTAAAGAGTGATGTTTTCGAAACAGCGAGAGTGCGGTCAAATATCCACCATAACCAGTTACTGCTCAGGATATTAGAAAAGTTATAATCATAATTAAACCGGAAGCCGAAATTATTTTTTTCATCAGGCTGATAAGTAAAGTTACTCATTACCTGCCGGTCAACATTGGGCTGAGGAGTAGGAACAATAGGATTAGTAGTTTCCTGCCTACCGGCAATAAATACTTTCAGATTAGACAATAAAGGTCCGCCGATAGTGAAATCCAAGCGCGAATCGACAGTATTATTATATTTAAGTCCGACATCATGGACAGACTGGAGCCAGAGCAACTGACCAATCCTAGCAAGTTTAAGAGTATCGCTTAAATTTTTCGGTAAGTATGTGCTTAGGAAGCTGCTGCCCTGATCGAATAAAGGAGAGCCCGGTTTAGTCGGATTATCTTTTAGCCATTCGTTAAGATCAAGAAGAGTGTTATAGAAATACATATTAGAAGGTGAATAAACGCTTCCCCCAAAAGTTTTATAATAAGGGGGCAATGCTGCAGCTTCAATTGAAGTTCTCCATTTTTCTCCTCCTTCTTTAGAAACCATATTTATAACACCAGACTGAGCGTTGCCATACTCAGCGCTAAATCCGCTAGTATAGACCTCGACTTGCTGAAAGCCACTGATAATAGGATTAAATGATTTTGAATTAGTTAAAGGATTATTGATAGAAGAACCGCCGATTAAATATTGTGATTGTCCAACTCTGCCGCCCCTGAAATGGTCATCGATAACGTCGGGCTGCAGATCGAGAATATCTGAAATATTAGAGACGCCGGCGATACCCCTAATATTTTCAATATCATAAGTTTGTTTAGTAGCGGTAAGATCAATTTCGATTTTCTGAGGGTTATAAGCAGTGACAATAACTTCCTGGCCGACAATTACAGTAGAAATCATTTTAACATCGAGGCGAGTTGTTTTATCGACATTTATTTCGGTTTTAAGGATGACTTCCTGTTTATATCCGATACTAGTGAGTCTAATATTATATGATCCAGGAGGAATATTGATAATAAAATACTCACCATTTTGATTAGTTGAGGCACCCAGGGGATATTTAAGTTTTTCCTCAGAACCTTCTACCCATCTTGAAACGACGACGACGGTAGCTCCCAATAAAGGCTGACCGGTTTCCTTATCAGTAACCTTGCCTGCCAATTTACCCGTTTCCCCGGCGAAAGCTGAACAAGTATAGAGAATAACAAGTGAAATTATAAAAACAATAAGCCTCTGCATTAAGAATCCTCCATATTACATTGTCAGGCTTGTCAATAATAATTTTTTAATTAGAATAAAAGGACATCCGGTAAAAGATGCAGTATTAACCCCTATAATTGAAAATTGCAGAGAGTGAATACGCGCTACAATCAGGCAATATCCTGAGACTCTACAGGTGAAATAAAATTTTCTTGTACATCATCGTAAGCATTATCCTTAATTAATTGTTCAGTCTGTTGTTTTGCAACTTCGATATGTCCTTTCATGGCTAAATAAGCATTTTTCGGATCACCAGATTCAATTGCATCTAATATTTTCTGATGCCAGAGAAGAGCAGCGTTTTTAGCGCCGGCGGGATCCGATTCCATGATTTTCTTTTTAATTCTGGGCATGAGACGATGGATAGGATTAAGAATCATGGGCATAATATTATTACCTGAGGCCTCAGCAATGAGAAGGTGAAATTTCATATCGAGCCTGGCGTGTTCAAGTTTATCGTTATTGAGGCGCATTTCCTCGAGATTCTGGTGCAATGCGATAATATCCTCATCACTATGATGAATTGCAGCATATTCAGCGATAGCCGGCTCAATAATCATTCTAGCCTGAATAACTTCAAGCATAGTATTCCTAGTCCCTTTGACTTCAAGGTAATTATGCATAGAATCAGAGACATGTTCGGAAGACATATTTTTTACAAAAATTCCCCTGCCTTTTTCAATAGAAATCATACCTTTTGCGCTAAGGGTTCTAAGTGCTTCCCGAACAGCAGTTCTGCTAACGCCAAACTGGTTACACAACTCCAATTCGGAGGGGAGTCTTTCACCGGCAGGCAATTTTTTAGAAAGGATAGCTTCTTCAATTTCAGAAGCGACTTTCTGGCTTAAAAGCTCTTTATTTCCTACAGAATTAAAAATTTTGGTCACCTTTTAGAATATTGATAACATATCATACATAATATAAGTACATCATATCAATAAAGTCAAGTAAATTCTATAAATAAACTAATAAAGGGGGTATTTTTTTATAATATGGGGGAGTTATGGGGAACTACATATTTAATTTTCTTTGATATTCAAACTGAAAAGTGAAGATAAATCAGAAACAAGCAACTTTTACGGGAGATAAGTAATTTGGTAAAAACCGTCATTTAAGAAGGATCATTCTTTTAGTGCTAATGAAATTATCTTTACCTTCGAGTGAATTAACCTGAAGAGAATAGAGGTCGACGCCGCTGGCAAGATTATACTTTGAGGAATCAAAATTAACAGTGTAATTTCCGGGAGTTTGATCTTTGTTTACAATATCGGTTATTTTCCTTCCGAGGATATCGGTTACAGAGAGTTTTATTTTACCAGACATTGAAAGCTGGTAGTTAATACTGGTAGAAGGATTAAAGGGATTGGGATAATTCTGCTGAAGAATAAAGTTCAGGGGCCGGAGATCATTTATACCAGAGGGGTTAGTATTAACCCTGACAGAGTTTGAAAAACCTGAATTACCGGAAGTATTTTCTGACCGGATACGGTAATAATAGATGCCGGGAATGTTTAATGTATCGGAATAATGAACAGACCCAGCTTTTGAATTTGCGAGGAAGGCCCAGGATAGACTATCGGGTGATCTATCGATTCTGAATTGATCTTCATTGTATGAATTATCAGTCCAGGTAAGATTGATCAGATTGCCAGATACCTGAGCATTTAAGTTACCCGGTTGTGAAGGAAGATTAACAGCATTACTTTTAAGAAGGGAGAAATCCGAAAAGAGGACATTCTCATCTCTAAGGTAGTCCGGGCTGTTCAAACTTCTGTAGATTCCCCATTTAGGGCGAATAAATGTAGAGCCGGGGCGCCACATTGCAAGGTTGTTATTACTGTATCTAAAGAGAGTAGTTTCATCACTTAGATTTTTGATTTCGATACTATAAGATCCGGTTTCGCTAAATAAAATATTCTCATATACTTCAACCCAGGCGCCGAGGAATTTGGACAAGTCAGCGAAGTGGAGAGTAGTAGTAACAGAATCAGGAGAAATAAAAATCAGCCGCAACTGATTTCCAGAACTTTTATATCTGGGAGTGATAGTCATAATAGGATTATCCTGATCAGGTCCATCACCCGGTTTTATCTGATGGATATGTGTGAAATTAGGAGAGGGTTGAAACATTGAGTCAAGTTTGAATTTCC
>JARLHC010000083.1 GCA_031292455.1 Ignavibacteriaceae bacterium | reverse complement strand
TTCTTATATTATTTAGTGAACATTTAAAGGTACTTTTATGAAATGGCCAAAGAAACACACAAAAAACCTAATATATAAATCTCTTTTAAATACAGAACCTAAAACTGAGGATCAGATAATAAATGCAGCTATAAATTTAGCTGTAAAAAAGAAGTTTTATGAATTTGATTCCGGTCAGAACCTTGAAGTAAATTTAGCCTCTCTGGATAGTAAAGATCAGAATCATATTATTGACGTGGTTAAAGAGGTGGTTAAAGATTTAACTGAAAAAGAATTACTTAGAGTAAATCCGAATAAAACAGTATCATTAACAACAGACGGCATGTCCTATGTTTTAAGTGCCCTTCCCAAAACCTTTTTTTAATTGTGTAATTCCTATCATTATCTTAATGCATAGTAGTTCCAAACAACTTTCGTGATTTTAGCAATGATGTTATCGCGTGTGTTTTCATCTGCCCTGGAATCAGAAACTAAAACTGCAATGATAAAATGTTTTCCATTTGGAAGTGTAATAATACCGATATCATTAGTAGCTGCCAAAACTCAGTTGATATTAGGAAAAATATTTCTTTACAAACAATTAGAAATATATCAATAAATAGACTACTTGGTTAAAAGTAAGCAGAACTGACAGAATGTTCTTTTATCTCATGATGGATTTGATTTCAAATTGTAAGGAAAGAATCTTTCTTGTTAAAGATATATGCCTAAAAAAGGAAGAAGAAAGACCTGTCAGAATTAGAAGACTTTTCTGAAAAATCATTCGAAGGGAATTATTTTCATAGACTTCCTTACCGTTCCGACGATTCACTTCAAGCTGGTTCATATTCTTGTTGTAATAGAATATCACCGAAGGAAAATTATTTATTTAAATGTAACAAAAAATCCAACGGCGGAATGATGCCTTTAGCAGATAAGGAAATTGCTGGACGAGAGAAAAAAATATTTCGGAATAAAGCAAATTATCACAGTATTTAGATCGCTTTGGCAGAATGTTTATGTTGAACGTGTAATTGGGAGCATTAAAAGAGAATGTAACAAGTATATGTATGATTGTAATAAATGAAGATCAACTCAGAAACATTTTGTCGGATTACATTTCATCATACGTTAAATATCGAACGCATCTGGAACTCAACAAGTATTCTCCAGAAAGTAGACCAGTTCAGAAAAAGGTAAGATAGGCAAAATTCCTTTTATGATTGGGCTGCATCATTATTATTTCTGGAATGCCGCCTAATGTTTATCTCTATTAATAAAAGCAGAAATGCAGCGAAGGAACTAATGAATAATAAACTTACGATATTCAAATAGTCCTACAGGACAAGTATTTATCGTTTGCTAGCTTTTCGACTATTGAGAATTGGCCATATAATAACCAAAGGATATATTCGTTAAAATAAAAAGCAAAATAATCAATGCCCATCGAGAATTGGAATTCATTTTTATTTTAAGGGGAATATTCTGAAGGACAAAAGCCAGAGGAACTACCATGATCTTGCTGAACCTTACTACAGCCCAGATTTCATATCGGTTTAGGGAAATAGCCATCATTATTATTGAAATTGCAAGAATTATCCCAACCCGAAAATGCATTCTGTAAGAGTAAATTAATGAAAAAATGGCAGAAAGAAATGTTAAAAATACTAAAAAGCCTTTTATCATCTTAGGAAGGCTTCCGGAAAAGAAAGGACCAATCAACCCATCTAATACAGGAATTGAGCTCGAAGATTTTATCAATTTCGATATACCATAATGCATAAACCAAAAGATGTCATTATAATAGACCGCACCGCAGATCATCCATGCAAACAAAGGAATAACAGAAAAAGGGATTATCATTCTGGACTTCCTATCCTGAAAAAAGGCGAAAAGGCTCAATGGTGGAATAAAAAACCAGGTAGCCTTATGGGTAATCAAACAAAGTGCGGATGCTAAAGTAAAGGCGAGCCATTGTTTTTTTTCAAAAAAAAATAAACTCAATAATAATAACGCAGTTGTTGTAATATCAGCTCTGGGATTAACGCTTTCTGTCAAACCTACAAAAGGAAAAACTGCAAATACTAAGGCTATCTGTATTGCATATTTTAGATTAAACATAATGATAATTTTATAAACTATAACAACAGCAATAACATAAGATATTCCGGAAATGAACCACATTATCACCAGTGGTGGAAACAAATTAAAAGTCAATCCCCTTACAAGAGCAACTAAAAGAGAATATCCAGGGACCCACCATGTACTAAAAGGAGCCCTCCAGTTATAACTTTCTTTCCAGTATTGGTAAACGTCACTTCTAAACAAATCAAATTTTAACACGAATATAAAATAAAGCAGGAATAACAAATACATGAACCCGGCAGAAAGAATTAAAGTCTTTATTTCTGAGATTTTTTCGCGCGGGCCTGAGTTATTTATTGTCTGATCCATCATTACTCCATGAATGTTTTTCTGAACAAGCAGTTTTTATGACTAAAATAACTAAATATTTCCATATTAATTTCTGGGGGAATTACCCTTGTTATAATATTAGGATTCCTACGATAATAATAGATAAACCTATAATTCGGGTAACTGAAACAGATTCATTAAAGGAAAATATCTGGTTAGTGTTATTATCATATACCCGAGGCTTACAAAAGGGTAGGCATAGTCTGCATTGTTTTTTTAATAATACAATTAACCATAAAACCAGGCCCAGGCAGAAACTCAGAATACCGGGAATGACATATATGTTAAAAATCAGTTCCTTATAAACAGACAATAACCCCGTAAAGCTGAGATTAATTTTGCCGACCATGTCCATTCCAGGTTTCAGAAGTATCTGAGTAAAAGAACTAATAATGATGCTGAAAATAATTAGTTCTTTATTCATTCTTATTTTATTAAATAGTTATGAGAATTTTATTACATGAATATAAATCTTCTAAATTTATAAAATGTAGAAACATTTATATTAATAAACAACATATCAAAGACTATTTGTCAAATAAAATTATTTATTATTTGAGGTCCTTTCAACACTTTGATATTTTGTTAAAAGTAGTTCCTCTTTCATCCCTTCGTCCGATTGTATCACCTTCGTTTGATATTTACTTTATACCTATAATTCATTCACAATTGGTACAAAGAATAATATGAACGATCAACAAAGACTTATTTTACTGG
Organism: Ignavibacteriaceae bacterium; assembly: GCA_031292455.1. Lineage (GTDB taxonomy): Bacteria > Bacteroidota > Ignavibacteria > Ignavibacteriales > Ignavibacteriaceae > Fen-1301. The sequence goes on along the minus strand of JARLHC010000083.1, from coordinate 30,522 downwards.
ATAAATGCTTTGATTTAGGTTTACCCGCAAGTTCTAATGATGATATACAAACGTTAAAGATGTATTTGGATTTGCATTTAGATACAGAGATTATAAGCTTTCCTGTAGATAATAAATTCAAAAGAAAAGACGGAATTAAATTACGGTTTCTTAAAATGTTGTTTAATTAAAAAGAGCATAAAGTGAAAATTGGAATAGTCGGATTAGGGTATTGGGGGCCAAATCTTGTAAGAAATTTCTTAGGGAATAAATTTGTCGAATAAGTCATTGCCTGTGATTTAAAAGAAGGCCGTTAGTAGAATAAATATTTTTGCGGGTAGTGGATCAGGTGTGTATCTGTCAACCGACAACGGATCAAACTGGAATCAGGAAAATAATGGTTTAGCTAGTACGCACGTCTTTTCTCTTATTGTAAATGGAACTAATATTTTTATTGTTACAAATGGAGGTGTTTTTCTCGCAACAAATAATGGGACAAGCTGGACATTAATAAATAATGGTCTGACTAATATTGATGTAAATGTTCTTACTATAAGCGGGACTCATATTTTTGCAGGTACCAATAGTGGCGTGTATCTATCAACAAATAATGGCATAAACTGGATACCTGGAAATTATGGTCTTACAAAGATGCACCTGTTCCAAGGCTATTACTTATAAATGTTTTAAAGAGAATAAAGCGACCCAATATTTATCAGCGTTTAATATCATTAAGAAAAAGGTTTTTTGAAAGATGGTATGAGTTTGCCAAAAATATAATCTGGTTAGAAAAGGTGATCATTTTCCAGCATAGACATTTTCCAATTCCTTTAGTCTTGTATGATTATATCTTTCGCTTTAATGTTAATAAGGTATTATTAAATTTTTATGGATATCATATTTGGCAATTAAAATATAGTGCCCGGGAAGGTAATCACGTAAACTATTGGAAAAGTAAAGATTCATTATATTGGCACTTCTGGCGTCAAACTGATAGAAATATTAATATTCAGAAAGTTTTGAAGGTACCTCAAATAACTGCATCTCTGCAAAATAGTAAATTAATAGCATGTGAATTGGGATTTGGCCTTGGAAAAGATTACCGTCAACATTGGAGTATCAATAATTTAAAAGAATATTTGGCTGTAGACACTAATAATTATATATGTGATTATAACAAGAGATATTATAAAAAGCATAAAAATCTTAAAATAATTAATTCGTCAGCCGAAGATTTTATAAATTCGGAACAGAAATTTGATATATTAATTGCAAGTGGAGAAGTTTTTGCATACATCGAACCTGAACATGTTGATGATATATTTCATAAATTGAAACAAAGAGGAGTTAAGATTGCTATAATACTTGGTGAAGGATGTATGACTGAAGATATAGTCTGGCCAGATGGAACTATAGAATACAATATTAAGGACAGATTAATCAAAAATGGATTTTCTGATAAACAATTTTATTATCAGGAGCACCCTAGTAGAGTCCTTAAATATCTGGTTATGTGTTAGGTTGCACTAATTGATACTAATAAATTATTTAACCGAAAACTTTTAGAAAACCGGCATTCTTTTCATTAGTCATTCAAAATTTCACCTTCTTGTAGAAAACTTTCTTCACTATTTCTGCAGTTAATATATATAACAGTATAATCAACCCGATAAAAAGGAAAAATGGAATCGGTAGTGGACTAAACCCAAAAACTCCGGCAATGGGAGTGTAAGGCAGAATCAATGTTATTGCAGCAATTGATAAAGTTGCAATTAAAAGGTATTTACCTGGTTGGCTTCTGTAGGAAGGTTTCCGGCTCCTGATAACAAGCACTATCAATGATGCTGAGACAACGGATTCCACAAACCAGCCTGTTCTGAATTGAATCTGCGTAGCATGAAGGACTATTAGCAGTATGCCAAATGTGAGATAATCAAACACTGAACTCACAATGCCAAATGTAATCATAAACTTCCTTATTGCTTTAATATCCCATCGCCGTGGATATTCAATCATTTCTTTATCCACACTGTCGGTAGCAATAGTCATCTCTGGAAAATCTGTCATAAGATTGGTTAGTAAAATCTGTTTGGGCAGTAATGGCAGAAACGGAACGATAAGAGATACTCCGGCCATGCTAAACATATTTCCAAAATTGGCACTGGTTGCCATGAATACATATTTTAGAGTGTTGGCAAAAGTTGCCCTTCCTTCGCGTACACCCTGCACTAGAACACTTAAATCCTTTTCCAGCAAGACTATATCCGCAGCATCTTTAGCAACATCCACGGCACTGTCTACAGAAATTCCGACATCGGCAGCATGAATAGCAGAGGCATCATTTATACCATCTCCCATGTATCCTACTACATTTCCAGCTTTTTTAAGAGCAATGATAATCCGTTCTTTTTGATTGGGTTCTATTTCAGCAAAGACATCCACGCTTCCAACACTTTTAAGCAAGGCAGTATCGCTCATATTATTGAGATCCGGTCCAATTAGTATTTTAGTATTTTTTAATCCCATCTGCTGACTAACGTTGGCAGCAACCAATCGATTATCGCCCGTAATTACTTTGAGAGCAACACCAAGGTTCCTTAGATTTGTAATGGTTTCGATAATATTGGGTTTGGGCGGATCAAAAAGAACAAGAAATCCGGAAAAAGTCATTCCCGCTTCGTTTTCTTTGCTTATACGTGTATTTGATCCCATATTTTTATAAGCTACTCCAAGAGTGCGGAAACCTTTATTACTGAATTCTTCAAAGTGCTGCTGTATTTTGTCCCGGACTGAAGCAATTTCAGCAAATGTTCCATCTGCTGTTTCTGCATTTGAGCAGACTTCAAGTATATTGGCCAAAGCACCTTTGGTCATCATAAGGTTTGTATCACCTTGTGAAACCAATATGCTTAAACGCTTACGAAAAAAATCATATGGGATTTCGTCCTGTTTTTGGTAACCGGAAATTACAATTTTGCGATAGCTGCGAATCGCTTCATCGATAGGGTTTGTAAATCCTGTTTGATAATAAGCATTAAGATAAGCGTAAAGAAGGACTCTATCACTTGCAGCACCTTCCACATTAAGAGCAGATTGAAGCTGCACTGTCCCTTCGGTTAATGTCCCGGTTTTGTCTGAGCAAATTACGTTCATACTGCCGAAATTCTCAATCGAAGCAAGCCGCTTTACAATAACCTTCTTTTCAGCCATTCGTCTGGCTCCATGGGAAAGATTAATGCTGATAATTGCCGGTAGCAGCTGCGGAGTTAGTCCAACTGCAAGCGCTAAAGAGAATAAAAATGAATCCAGAACAGGACGAGCCAGATAGACGTTTATTGCAAAAATTGTAACTACAAGTATCAAAGTTACTTCCATAAGGAAATAACCGAATCGCCTGATACCATGCTCAAATTCAGTTTCCAGAGGTCTCATTTTCAGCCGATCGGATACCTTGCCAAATTCGGTCTCCCTGCCGGTACGGACAATCATTTCTGTCCCACTGCCGCTAACTACATGGGTTCCCATCCAAAGAGCATTTGTCCTCTGTCCTAATGGAGTCTCCGGCGGCAATATTGATGCTTCTTTATCAACGGGGAAAGTTTCACCTGTCAACATAGACTCATCAACAAAAAGATCTTTTGATTCTATAATCAGCCCGTCCCCCGGAATAATATCCCCTGCATTAAGAATGACGAGATCCCCCGGCACTATTTCTTCAACAGGTATTTCAATGGATTTCCCATTACGCAGAACAGCAGCTTTGATCTGCACAATTGAAAGTAGTTTCTCTATAGCGTTCGAGGCACCACGCTCCTGCCAGAATCCTAATAAACCGCTTATAAGTACAATTGCAAGAATAATTGTTGCATCAACTGCATCATGCAGAAAGAATGACAGACCTGTAGCAAAGAAAAGGATAAGTATAATAGGACTTTTGAATTGTGAAATTAGGAGTGTCAAAACATCAGTCCTTTTGGGAGGCTTAAGTAGATTGGCACCAAAGAGTGTGAGCCGTTTTTTGGCTTCATCGGCAGTCAATCCTTCTCTAACCGAATCAAGTAGCTTGAACAAATCAGCAGTAGATAAGCTCCAAAAAGCAGGGGGGACTTGGTTCATTTCAATGATCCTATATTACTAATTAAAATATTTTTTCAGATCCTCAATATCTGAAGGTATAACAATCAGCTCTTTTTTACCATTAACCAGGAACATCGCCGGGGTAGCATAGATTTTATAATCTCTGACAGCTTTTCCATATCCTCCTTTTAGATCAGAAACATTTATCCAGTTGTAATTATTCTTTCTTATAAAATTTAGCCAATCAGATCTGCTCGTATCCAATGATACGGCAAATATTTTTATTTTCATTTCTTTCTGCTTTAAGTAAAGGTTATTAACCTTTGGCAGAAGCTTCTGACAATGAGGGCACCAGCTTGCATAAAATAATATCAAAGTATTTTCAGAATTTATATCCTTTAAATCAATCTCGTTGCCGGCTGGGTCGGTAAGAGTAATACGCGGAACTTCCATGCCGACCCGGAAGCTTTTAGATTGATCTATTCTTTGCTGTATCGAATTAGGAAGTTTCTCATCCAGGCACAGATCATCCTTAATGACATAATATTCAACTATATAATTGATAACTTCATTATATCCAAGTTCCCCGAATTTATCAATAAGGCATCCGGTAATATACTGATAGACTAATTGATTAACTTTTGCTTTATTAAGAAGAGTATCCGCAGCAGAGATGAATTCCTTAACAAGAAGATCTTTTGGTAACCCGGGATTTCTAAAAAGCGTAATAAACTTTAATGACTTAATATTGAAGGCGTCGGAGTATAATAAATCATCGTCATTAAAATTTATATTATCCAGGTAATGTAGCTTCTGATAAGCCACCTGATCTTTAACGGATAAATTTACATCAACCGCAGGCAATTGAACTGATCTGATATATCTCGCGACAAACGATTTGGCATTCTTCTGAGAAGTAATATTAATAAAATTGAAATACTGCTCTTTTAACTGATTAAGATCATTACTTGCAGAAACAGAATTTTTATCGTCTTTTTGATATTTGTCAAGTGTAGCCAGTAGCTGGGTGGTTTTAATCTTATATTGTTTATTAAGGTTTATATAATCATAGTAAAATTTGTTGCTCTCCGAACGGATTACATCCATGCTGTCAACTATATTGTCCGCATCTGTGCTGAGAATTACATCCTCATTATCTATAATGAAATCTATCCATCTGTTGCCTGCTATATATAATCTATAAAGACCCGGATGACCGGCATTTTTTGCAAAGGAATAATGAAAATCGTTATTGGTTGAGAAAAGTGAATCGATAAATACAACATTACCTGACCTCAGGTAAGACAATTGTGCTTTGCCCTGATTAAGGTTATGAATTTTAATATCAATAGTCTGCGCTGATATCCCGGTTAAGCTAAAAATAACAAAGATATAAATAAAAGGATACTTCATTGATTTTCAAATAAAGAAGTTTCAAATATTAAAGCTATTGAATACAATATTGCTGCAAACATAGATATAGAATAATAATACTACTGTGTTTAATTAGCAAAAAAGGAAATAACCTCATTTCTCAGGAAGGAAAGAACTATGCTTTCTCGTTTAGCATGTTTATTCCGGCGGACTTCCCGATTGTTTTTCTAAACATAACAACGGTAGAATTATCGCATACCTGAATGATAGTCTGAACGTAGATAAAACCGGTCGGATGGCTTATCAAGAGGATCGGTTAACTGGATATCCGGACCCGAGTCGCTTCTTTTTTAAATGGGCGTTTATCTCAATGTTATGTCTGACCCCTATAACAATCTATCTTGATTACTATTCCAGGGAATTATTACCTGATAAATAATTGCTGTTCAGAACAACCAAACCTAATTAAATTATACCCTATTCCTCCATACCGTTCTTGCGGTAGAACAAACTTGATTATTATCAAGATCTCTTATTGTATGAATAAATTTGTGTGCGTCATTCTCATGTTCCGTTAAAGATTCAATTGTGTGGCCAAATTGAGCTTCGTTAACAAAACGGCCGTCTATAGAATACATATAACAATTATCCATAATCTCATTTGGAATAGTTTCAATTAACCACTGTAAGTATCTTAGATTATTTACATGTTTATTTGAATCCATATCGTACCGGTGCACAAGAAAGCTTTTTTTGTATTCGGCCGAGTCTATCGCTTCAATTTTTTTCTTAATGTCATACTTGATACTTTCTTCCGGAAAAAAAGACCATTTTTCCTTAATGTCATCAAAAATTCTAACAGGCATCCTTCTTTTTATATCAAAGAATAACCACAAGCCCTTTGCTCTTCCAATTATACATCCTTGTTCATCATAAATAATGTTTTCTCTTAAACCTTTAATGCTCGAATATTTTGATATCCACGTTCTGATAATAATTTTTTCTTTGTACAAAGGGTAACGTTCCATTTGTAGATATCCGGATAGCAGAACCCAGCCTATGTTTTGATTAAACAAATCATATAAGCTCCGTTTCATTGATAAACAGTGTTCTGCCGCCGCTTCTTCTAAAAGCGTTAAAATTGTGGTAGGGGATGCCCCTCCATGCTGATCCATCTCAAAGTATCTTAAATTAAATTGCTTTTCAAACATATTGTACTTATTAATAACTCCATCTATATCAAAAATAGCTAAGTATCGCATAAATATGAAGAAGGTATATTTAATTAATAGATATGATTGGCAAAGTTTCGGTTCTTACACTGCAATTTCTTCTGAATTGCACCTTGGCAATTCGTTATTGATTTAAGCTCATTTAAACTACTCAATAGGTTAGAAAACTATTTTTTAATATGAACCGATAAAATATTAAAATAAAGAAATATTACATTTTATCTAAATAATAACTTGTAAATGCTTTCAGTCATTACTTTAATTTCATAATTACGTTGCTCTTCTACATTAAAACTTTTAATTTTAATTATTGGGATTTTCTAAATAAGCAGGAGTATAGTTATGAAAAAAATAATCCTCATCAGTGTTCTCTTCCTTTTCCAATTCTTTTCCGCTTTATCTTTCGCTCAGGAAGTTTTAGAATATCCTACAAACTCTGAAATGCTTGGTATGGGTCTGGCTTCGGTAGCCCATATAACAGATAATCCCGCCGCCCTTACAACAAACCCCGCTCACTTGGGAATGCAGAGTCTCAATAATTCATTCTTCACCCTTAATGAAAATTACAGTGATTACGCTCCTTACTTTCGTGAATTTAATAATAATATGTGGATTCGTACAATTGTTGCTAATGCAGGTATAAATGTAAATAAATTTTATCCTCAGCTTCCACCCATGAGTATTGGTATTTCTTATTCCAATATTCATTTCCATAGTAATAATTTTTTTGCAGGAAGTGGCCCTGATATTCCCTACCTGGTTACCGACTATAATGAAGCTAATCAGTTAACTCTTAGTATAGCAATGGATTATTTCGTAAGAGCATCAATAGGTATTACTTATAAGCATGTTACTTCAACACTTTCAGATCAACCCATAGCAAGTGAAATCGGAAATGCAAGCGCATCAGCTAACCTCTATGATCTCGGCTTCCTTCTAGATGTCCCGGTTGTATCTATTGCTTCAAAAATTATTAACCAGCCAATAAAAATATATAATAACATATCTCCTCTGTTTAATTTCAGCTTGGGTATTTCAAAAAGTAACCTGGGCCAGGAATCGATATCTTATCTTCCCGGTCAAACTGATCCTCTTCCAAGAATGGCTCGTGCAGGTATCGGTCTTACCGTCGGTTTCCAATATGATCGGAATGATATCTCCTGGACCCCTCTCTCATTCAAATGGACTGTGGAAGCCAATGATTTATGTGTATCAACTGATAGCATGGGAATTGGAACATACCAGCCCGGCCTTGGTGATATTAATTTCTTTAAAGAAGTTATACTTGGCAAAACAAATAAAGAGACAGATAAACTAAAAGGATGGGAATTAAACTTTGCTGAAACTGTTTATATCTATGGCGGAAGTTTTTCTGAAGATCCCCTTCATGGTAATCGCAATTTCAAAACAGACGGCTATGCAGTTAACTTATCAGGAATACTTAAAACACTTGCAGTTATTCAACCTGGTGTTTTTGAAAACAACTTCATGAAATATCTTCTTAACCATATCGGTATCAAATATAACCAGAGCAAAGTCAACACCCCTGATTCTATTTTAAATAACACTCAGTATTATTCGTTGAATGTTACTTTTAATAATTGGCTGTAATACCTAATTACGGTATTTCCTAAATGACCAATATTTTAAGGTTTTATCCACACATTACTCTTGATATATGCTTCTTACTTTTAAATATTATTCCGAAGACTCCTGGGTATTTGAAATCCTTTATATCAAAGGAAATAGACTTCTGTTAAATTAAAGTTACCCATTGTATTTCCCTTTTACATAATAATTAAAATATGCTTATTAATAAAACTAAAGGTCTTTCACCTGCTCAGGTAATCTGGGGCATGGCGTTGATGCCACTAATGCTGCAACTCTTACATTAAATAATGTTATAATTAAAACCGCAGGATCAAGTTCAGCTGCTATCGCCACTGATCGCGGCGGAGGTACAATTATTGTTAACGGTGGAACCATGAATACTACCGGCACTACAGCTCCTGGTATTTATTCAACCGGAATTATATCCGTCACGGATGCAGTTATCTCTGCCACTGGTTCGGAAGCAGCAGTTATTGAAGGGGCAAACTCCATTACATTAACCAATACCTCATTGTCCGGTGCTGTAAGCCGTGGAGTTATGATTTATCAAAGTATGTCCGGTGATGCTGCCGGAACATTGGGTACGTTTACAATGACCGGGGGCTCCCTCTCCTCGGTTGCAGGTCCGCTCTTCTATATTAACAATACAAAAGGAGTAGTTACACTAACCGGTGTAACTACCAGTGCACCTTCGGGCGTTCTCATCAATGCAAGTGCCGGTCAATGGGGCACTTCCGGCAAGAACGGCGGAACTGCTGTTTTCACTTTCGATAATGATAATTTAACCGGCAATTTTATTTGCGATAATATCAGTTCTATTACCGCCACGCTTCAGAATAATACAACTTTATCCCTTTAATCCTTCTACTACTATTAGTTATCAGTTGCCGGCAGATGGCTATACTACTTTAAAGATATTTGATATTGTTGGACACGAAATAGTTACTATAATTAATGAATATAAACCTGCCGGAAACTATTTAATTAACTTCTCCGCTGCGGCACTTCCCAGCGGAGTATATATCTGTGTTTTAAGATCCGGCTCTTACATACAGGCAAAAAAAATGCAGGTACTCAAATGAATGAAATTCCGTATTCATCTGCTTTTCAGCCGGCAATACTCATACACTGATTCTTTTATCATTTCTGAATTGTACTTTTTAAAAGTCGATTTATTTAAGTTATTAAATTATCTGATTCAGATTATTCATATGGGAGATTGTGTTACTTTATCTTTTAACCCTTGTTGTTATTTATGCACTCGGCGTTCCTCCCAATTATCTTGCTGATTATTTCTCAAGTAATAGTATTTAAAATTATTGAATCAGTTTAGAGAAAGTTGAACTGCTTATTATTATATTTTAATACCTTTACGAAAAAGACACAACGGCTCTACCCCCTGTAGCTTTTTCGCCCTTCGCACACCCTGCATGATACTCTTTGATGCAGCTTTATAATCCGTGATTTTGGCACCGGCAACAATGTCGGCGCCAAAATCAAAAAGGACTGGTGACAGGGGAGTAGTTGGTCCTAACACAATATTATATCCGTTTTGTCCAAGCTCTAACAGCCGCTGAAGGGAATGATTTATAAGCGCCGTACCTGTAATTAAATTCATATCCGATTTGGGAATTACTTCTTCACAGGCAAAAGCAGGAAGCTCCTCTCCAATGGGATTAATCTCCAGCAGATACAACTTACGCGCAATTGCTGCTATCTCATTATAAAATGGAAATCGTCCTACCATCGTAACTACTTTACCGCGCACCTTATCCATTATGAAATCCTTAACGTTCCCCTTTTCTCCGGAAGATTCCACTAATGAGTTGATCGCTGCAACTCCAATCGACGCATCTAAAGGTTTCCACGATAGTATGCGTTTTGCAAGTTCTGCAGCAGTGAAAGAAGTTAAATCTCCGGCATTCGCTATATCGGTCTTCTCAGTGGTTTGGTATGTATGGCTCAACCCGGCAAATCGTGATTCGATTGCTGTCCAGGTTATTCCTATACAGACATTCTTTACAAGGTTATCATATCCCTCAATACTGGCAATAAGTTTTTTTTCTAATTCCATTGATTGTATTCCATTTAATCTGCTATTACTACAAAAGTATTAAATAAATCATAAACTTGAACTTTCTCTTAGTCCGTACTTATCAATTTTGAAAGTGTAGTGTTAGATAAAACGTTCTTCCTGGTTCGGGATATCCTTCCGTTAGCGAATAATTTCTGTCAAAAAGATTCTGTATTCCCGCATCCAGCTTAAACATCCTGAAAAGATTCAACGATGCCCCTAAGTTAAAAACAGCAAATGGTCCCGCTGGGTAAGTGCCATCGCTTGTACTGTAACGTGCAGAGTTATATTCCGTACTTGCTACAACCTCCATTGCCGATATTGGAAAGACATTAAGGTACAGAACAATTTTATGTTCAGGTGTATCTAGAAATTTCACACCTGGATTTGAAATATTTTCTCGTTTAAGAAATGTATAATTCCCCCCGGCACTTACAATTGATAAAATACGAGTATCTAATTCAAGTTCACTCCCGTAATAATGCGCCTTTCCGAGATTTTGCATTTGGCTTAGATTTCCTTGCACGTTACTGACCTGTTGGATAACATTATTAAGATCGTTATAAAACACGCTCACTTTGTATTTACCAATTGTGCTAAGAATCTCTTGATATGCCAGGTCATAATTGATTGCCTGTTCTGGTATCAAACTCGGATTGGGCAGTGCGGTTCCAAGTTTATAGGAATATCGGTCCTTCATTGTAGCAAAACGTGTTTTACGGGCTATACTGAATGATAATTGTCTCTCTTCAGATAGATTGAAATAACCTCCGAGTTGTGCATTCAACGCATGAGTGTTGTCCAGCTGAAAATCGGAAATTGTTTTCGATTTACTGTCATAGTTTTGCGCTTCTAATTCTTTTCGGAAATCGTAGCTTAATCCGCCGACAAAAGTCAACTGAGAAGTTGCATGGTATGCATCTTCCATTCCGGCTGATATAGTTGCATCACTCACGGTTCTTATTGGCTCACCCAGATTATGCTCACGGTGAATGTCCTCTTTCCAATGTGTTGCAAATGTAAGATGATTATCGGTTATCATTCCACTTGATGCTTCAATTACTGAGCCCCATGTATCATCATCATAATAACTCTGAAATGAACTTTTCTTTAACTGGGTATTATAGGAAGCATTATCATATGCAAAAAGTGTGTTCTTGAACTTGTCATGAAAGAACCTTGTTTTCAGTAACACGTTGTCGTTTGATGCCTTATCACCAATGAGCGTCTGGGAGATAAAGTATTCGCTGAACTTGTCCCAATCAGGCCATTGCCAATACCGTATTGTGCCATTAGGATTGTTTCCCGTGTAAACCGGATTTCCTTTTTCCCCCTGTTGGTTTATATAAGTAAAGGAGTATTCGTCCGTTGCGTTAGGAGTGTACCCCGCTTTTAAATTATATTTGGTATCATTGCGGTATGAATTGTCGCGTTCGCCGCCGTTCTCAGTTGAGGTTGGCGCAAACGATTTAGAAAGCGGATATGAGTTTTGCCTTAGCTTGGAAGCGCTTCCGGTTAAATAATACAATCCCTGATTTGTACCAAGATTAATTGCATAATCATACCCGCCCGTATTCATGATACCGCTGGAGAGATCGTATTCGTACTTCGCTGTTGGTTTTCTTGACACAAGATTAATCGCCCCTCCCATCGCGTTAGGACCATACAATACTGATGAGAATCCTTTCGTTACCGTGATCTCTGAAAGATCAAATGTGGTGAATCGGGCAAGATCAACATATCCATCGTATGGAACATATTCGGGAATCCCGTCTATAAATACCGGCACCTGACGTAAATCGTAACCGCGTACATAAACCATTGATTCGTTACGTCCGCCGACACTTGAAAGCGATAAACCTGGAAGAAATTTTAAAGCATGTGAAGCATCAAGCAAATGATTACTTTCTAGTTCTGATTTAGATATGTTGTCTTGCTGAAATGGCGAAGTTGCATTTTCAACCGTTCCTGTTACAACAATTTCGCCAAGATAAAAAATCTTCAGGCTGTCTTTAGATCCAGCCGATGGGGGAGTTGTCTGGGAATAAATTCCAATACTTAAAAGACAAACAGCAAACATTGTGATGAATAGTTTTTTCATTTAGTTTCCTTTTTTTTTATAATTGATTGATTGGTCTTATTATCGCATCTGTTATTTCTACTAAAAGTTCTTCTGAATTGTCCCTGCTTATTTTCCAAATGGCTTCTGGAATAAATGACCAGCGGTCTGTTACACGCTCAATTAGTTTTTCCCGCACAACAAGAATCAACGGGTATGGCGATGAACCAACCAGTAAATTAAGTGACGGGCACCAGACTTTGTTCTCAAGTTCCAATGGCCCTACTTCGTCAATAATTACCAAACCGCAGCCAATAAGGGAAAGTTGATCGAGCGCTGAATTACCCGATTGTATTCCATCATTACGAAAAATCCACTTGCCAATATTGATGCCGGTAGATCCGGGTTCGTTTCGGCAAAGTATGGTTCGCTCTCCTGTCCGGATATTCAATACGTCATAACCAAGCCGCACTGAGTCTCTCTGCACACTTGGGGATAATATTCCGCCTGCCTGAATATTTTTTTTCCGGAGTTCATCCACAAGACGCGAGAGAAACATTGTTTTCCCCGTCCCCTGTTCACCTGTTAAAATGTAAATTTTATTCCCTGTGGAATCTCCCAGTTTAAGCTGTCTCATTCGATGCTGTGCAACAAGGAAAAGTCGCGAAAGCGAGATGATAGGATGCCGCAAAACATTACGCTGCTCCCCAAGAGAGGCAATTAGTGTCGGAAGTGCATCAAAGGCGACTTCCATTGCCGTGGCCAGCTGTCCTAACCCTCGCCTAAGAACCCAATTTATAATTTTCGGATTACGCAGTTCAACACTAATGACATTGAAAGCTACTACCATAAAAATGGCCCGTAAACTCATTTGAAGACCAACGAATATTCCGCCCCACGTCCAGCCTGATCGGATGTTAGTTATCTCGCCAAGTAAAAGTCCCGAAAGGAGGATAATAATGATCATCCCTATCCAGATTTTTATTCTGGATAAACTATTCCAGCAATTTGGATAACGTTTTACCATGATTACCGTGTATGTAGCTACTAATAGCAACGACCAAAGCAATGTCAGATTACTTATTGCAAAAAGCATAAATGGAATTATAGCACAGCTCGCTATCAGCAATATGATCGAGAATCGATGTAAAGTGATAACAGGCGGAAGTAAAAAGTTCTTTCCCTCTATAGCTGTCGGAATTGTATCAAGCGTTTCTGTTGCTGCTCTTTTTCCTATTGCCATTCCTGCAAATGCAGCAAAAAAACCAAAGATCGCATTTAGCGAAAAGAATATTCCCAGTGCCCGGTATATGCTAATATTTTGCATGCCGATATTCTTTACTACAATTTTGTAGACCCCCACGTATATTGAGGCAACATTAAATCCATAGGTTATTATAAGATTGATGATCGATTGAACAAACGGCAGACATACCACAATCCCGCTTCCAATGAAAACACCAATCGATAATCCTCCCGACATTCGTATCAGGAAATCAAGCACAAATGCTTCTGTCAAAATCCCGACCATCGGACCGATTATTACAGCACTCGGTGAGATCGACTTCATAAGCGCGCATACTACACCCGCACGCCAAATCAACCCTTTTTCCTTCCATAGATAGTGCCCTCCAATAAGTAGCGACACGCCGATGGCAGATAGGATTGTGCCGGTCATCGGTATCCGGAGATTATGTAGAAAACTCCCCACTATAATTTCTATTGAGCCCCACATACTACCAAGTAATGCGGCTTTTGCCCAGATTGGGTCAAGGTTCTTGTATTTTTGTTTCGTCAAGTGCTAACTCAGTTAAAGTTAATACACCGGTGCGAATAAATAGTGATATGATCTTTGGAAAGTAAGAAGATTAAATCTGTAGCAAGATTTTGAGTTGTAAATTATTCACTATAGGCACAATTATGCTTCTACAGTTTGACTGCTCAAAATTAGCTCCTTTCCAAATTCGGGAGGCTCACCAATTTCTCGATGAACCCGTCACAAATCATAAAACGATTCGGGAAGTCGCAACCGACTTACTGGTCTTCAACCATATCGATTACGACGTAGGTTGATAGACTCGGAGTTAAGATTATAATTAGTATAAATTTACTAAATTATAACTTTATGTCAAATTTCATTTCAATTGGTTCATTTGATAACTTCATTATCATTGTAAATAATAAATATTTTATGGGCTATTCATTTTATTATGATGTTAACATATGAAGTAATTTAGGGGTGCTCAATCGGGCAAAGGAATGAATAAGGAATTAAATCTTTTGAATGAATAATTCTCTATATGTGCATTCAATAGTCTAAATGGATGAAAAGGGTAGTCCTTGCCTCATCAAAATCTCATCCGTGCCGATAATTGCTTAATGAAGTTGAAAATTATTTAAACCCTCTTAAAATCTATAAATCCGCGCTCTGCGTCTGTGTGAACCAGCTTTACTCTAAGTCTGTGTCCAACATCCATCCCCTCAACTCCGCTTATAAGTTTTCCTTCAATAGGCGGATCCATTAGACGCACCCACGTCCCTTTATCCGATGCGCCGGTAACTATAGCATCAAATTCCTCTCCTATCTTTGATTCCATTACCATCGCTGCCGCTGACTTTTCTACCAGTCGCTCTACTTTTTTTGCCGCATCTTCTTCTTTGGTGCAATGACTTGCCAAAGTTGTCAGCTCATCTGTTGTGTATTGTATCAATTGTTCCGCCATTGCTCCCTTTAACAAACGCTGTGTTATAAGATCAGGATATCTGCGGTTCGGAGCTGTTGAATGGGCATAATCTTTTACCGCTAACCCAAAGTGCCCCTCAGAATTTCCTCCCGGAAGCTCAACAACATATTCTCCCGGCCCTAATAATTTAATAACACTAAGACAAAGATCCGGATAACGTAAGGCGTCGGCAGCTTTCGCAGAAAGCAGAAATTGATCTAATGCCCTTGAGTTGGGTTGCTGTGGAAGTGTATAATTATGCTCTTTAGCTAACTCAACAATCCGGTCCCAGCGCTTGGGTGTTTGAACTACACGACGGATAGAAGGTAAATTTTTTGATGCAAGATACCGCGCTGTTACACCATTTGCAGCAATCATAAAATCTTCTATAATGTCTTTCGCACTGTTCCTTCTGTCTGCTTTCAGCTCTTTTACATTATCTCCGTCAAAAACCGGATGCACTTCTATCGTCTCAAGATCAAGCGCTCCGTGCGCATGTCTCAATGTTTTCAGTTTCTTTGCAATACTATCCTGAAGCCTGAGATTTTCTTCCAGACCTTTAATTTCGCCAATCTCTTTCGGCATTGGTTCCTTATCTTCAAGCCATGCAGCTACACTATTATAGGCAAGCTTTGCATGATTCCTTACCATCGCCTGGTAAACATCCGAACTCTGCAACGATCCGTCTTCCCCGATACCCATTTCAACTATAACTGCAAGACGGTCTGATTCAAAGTTTAAAGATGTAATGTCGGTTGAAAGTTTCTCCGGCAGCATCGGAAATATCTGTGCAGCTGTGTATACCGAAAGTGTATTGTTTTTCGCGTGTTCATCAATTGCCGACCCTTTCTTAACTATCGCATCAACATCAGCTATGGCAATAAGTATATTTACAGAATTGCCGGATTTCGGTATCGCGACTGTTAGTTGGTCTAAGTCCAGCGAATCATCATTATCAATCGAACACCAAAGAAGATTTCTTAGATCCTTTGTCGCTCCATCAATTTTTGTAACTGCACCTTTGATTCCGCTCAGCTCGGCAATTGCCTGTGAGGAAAAATCCGGAATCAGCCCTTTCTCTATCATCGCCTTCTGCGCAATTCTCTGCAACTTGGATCGATGTTGCCCTTCATCTTTATTTGTCATTATGTTTCCGATAATTAAGTTTTGTAATCTTGCTCATAATTTTTCACTCTTTATTATTTTAGCATTTACATAATAATAGAAAGGTTCAGATTTACAGCATTTATAGAACCCTCTCCACCTTGCTTCCCGAAGAGGTTCAGCATATTATATTTCGCGTTTATATCAAAACTAAATAAAAAAGGAATTGAAATCTCTAATCCTGCCCCAATATCTAAGCCGGTTCTTGAAATAGATGGATATGATGCTGCGTTTAATATTTTAGGATCATATTTAACTTCCCCAATATTATTATAACCAAAATCAACAGCTAAATATGGACTAATAGGTCCCGGTATTAAAGAATATTCAGCACCAAATCCGAGTGCAAAAATATTCTGGGTGGTGCTCCTTGTAAAATTGGCAAATGAATAACTGCCATTCAGAAAATAATATTGCATATAAGCCACAGGTTTCAAAGGGATTAATGGAATATCGAATTTTGCTTTTACTGATACATGGTACCCCGCATTATAGCTTAGTCCCGAATTACTGTTGGAAATTGTGGAGGTCCCTCCCCCTACTCCCAATTTTAACCCTTGTGCATGGGAAACTGGTGTTAATATGATAATACTCATTATTACGAAAAAACATTTTCTAATCTTCATAGCAAACCTTAGGTTTATTTCTTCTTTTAAATATAAATTTTATTTAATACCATTAAATTATATAAAGTAAAGCAGATTTGGGCAATCGGGCAAAAGGATGAAAAAGGAACTAATTCTTTTACAAAAGAATTAGTCCTCTCACGCAATCCCTTCCGAACCCTTTTAACCCATCAACTGTTATTGCCTTTAATATACCCTCTGTCAGCAAATGTGAAAATGCTTGTCTATAATTCAATGGACAGACTGTTTTCGGTTAGTGAAATATACTCCTTGACATTTACAACCGACCTGTATATTATTTAATGTTTCAAACATTTGAAAAATTTAAAACGTTAAAAGTTTTTTATCGTAACTGGAATGCATCATGAAAAAAGTTGTTATTACGCATGCAAAACGGACACCCATTGGCTCCCTTAATGGCATGCTTGCCGGTTTCTCAGCCCCACAGCTTGGCAGTATCGCTATCAAAGCTGTTTTGGAAGAATCACAAATTGATAAGAATCTGATTGATGAAGTTATCTTTGGCAATGTCCTTACTGCTGGTCTTGGACAAGCTCCTGCACGTCAGGCGGCTATTTTTGCAGGGCTGCCGGATAAAACCGAAACTTTAACAATAAATAAAATGTGTGGAAGTGGATTGAAAGCTGTTATGCTTGGTGCTCAGGCAATCGCTGTCGGCGACGCCGATATTATCATTGCCGGTGGACAGGAGAGTATGTCAAATGCACCTTTTATTCTTAAAAACGCCAGGAATGGTCTAAGGCTTGGAAATTCAACAATCTATGATTCCATTCTTCTTGACGGACTTACGGATGTTTATAACAACCTCCATATGGGCGCTTGCACTGAGTTGACTGCTAAGGATTTTAACCAAACACGTGAACAGCTTGATGAGTTTGCAACTAATTCATATAAAAAAGCGCTTGCTGCTATCGAAGCAGGACGCTTCAAAGATGAAATTGTGAATGTTATTGTCAAAGAAAAGTCAGGCGATAAGATTTTTGAAAACGACGAGGAACCGGGAAAAGTTAACTTCGCTAAAATACCTTTCCTGAAACCTGTGTTTGACAAGAATGGAATAGTCACAGCCGCTAATGCATCCGGCATAAATGATGGTGCAGCTGCAATTCTTATGATGTCTGAAGGTAAAGCAAAGGAACTTGGCTATCATCCCCTTGTGGAGATCGTTGCCCAGGGTTCAGCCGCAAAAGCTCCTGTACAGTTTACTACAGCCCCTGCTGATGCAATCAGGAAAGTTCTTGCAAAAGCAAACCTTACTAAGGACCAAATTGATCTGTTTGAAATTAATGAAGCTTTCGCTGTTGTATCTCTTGCTGTGCAAAAACTTTTAAACCTTTCTGGAAATAACATTAATGTTAACGGTGGCGCAGTTGCACTTGGTCACCCGATTGGAGCAAGCGGCGCCCGGATTCTCACTACTCTCATTTATGAAATGAAACGCAGAAATTCAGTTTATGGTCTCGCGTCCCTCTGCATCGGTGGCGGTGAAGCTTCGGCACTCATTGTTAAAAACCATTTGGACTAATCCGCTTGCATAACGAAGAAATAATTAAAAAAGAAATTATGCAGCGGTTCGGATTTCCTTCATTTACGCATCGAAGAAATGGGACTTTTTTATACCCTCATGGAAAAAAGCTATAGGAGTTTTCTCGCTGAGTGGGTAGATGAGCATAATAAACTGCTTATAAAACACCATCCTAAAAAAAGGAAATAGTTTTTTAAATTAACTTGTGAACGGCTTTAATTTATAGTTCCGCCATAATATTTTATTTTATACGTCTGCTTCCGTCAGAATTAAAATAGTTAACCGTCGTTTTCCTCATTATTTTAGTTCTGCTTGCTTCATGAAGTCTTTCCATGGTTCCCTTATGAGAAATTATTTTAGACGGAAATGATAAATGAAATTTTTTCAAGTCGTACGTTATTCTTTGTTCTTCTCCCCAGTCACTCCAGTATACGTCGGGAATTTCCAGCACAGCAAGTTGATCAGCAACATTCTCCAAAAAATCTTTTGAGAAATTTACGTCGGGCATCAATTTGAAGTATTCTTTAATGATATCTTTTTCATGTTTTGTCCCCAATGAATCATAAATTGGGTTAAAAGCCTCAAAAAATAGCGGTAAATGTTTTTTCATTTGCTCAATAATTGTCCTGCTTTTGCCGATTACTATTGATGTATTTATTAAACATCCGCTTGCAAAAAGTGAAGAAGTTACTGCTGCGTCTGGTTTCTCACAAAAATTCCTGATCTGACTAAAATTGAGATCATTAAACGAATTAATTTTATAACCGCTCTCTATCCACCCTAAACCAGTTTCAATTCTAATTGGCCTGATTCCGGCAAGTACAATTAAATCCGGATTCCTTTCCACAAATATAGATGCCTCTTTAATGTAGTTAATAAATTTATTTTCCTCCTGTATAAAATGGTCTGAAGGGAAAATAGCCACGATTGAATCCGGATTCGTTTTGTGAATCTTGGCAACAGGGAGAAGAATGCCTGCGCAGGTACCACGGGGGCAGGGCTGCACAACAATAGTCTCAACCGGCCGGCTTCTTAATTCATCCTTATAATATTTGAAATGATTACGGTTAACTACAGTCAGAATGTTTTTATTTGAGATGATTTTTGAAACCCGCAAGATTGTTTGATTAATTAAAGAATACGTCCCCGTCAGCGTACAATATTGTTTAGGCCTTGGATAACCGTATAATCTCTTTACTAAGTTTTTTAGTCGCGTTCCCTCCCCCCCGGCAAGCACTACTCCCCATAGAATGTTATTGTATGATGACATTTGCTGATTGTGCCTTATAAAATTTTCTCTGAGCATTATGGTAACCTCCTTATATGTTTAAACATTCAGTAAAAATTTCTTCAGACACCTCTCAGATATTTATTCTTAATTGAAATTATAAATATGTTCTTAAAATTCACTTCTGCATTTTGACAAATCATATTATTCGAAAGTTTAATGGATAAATTTTTGCATTGTGCCCTGTTGGAACCTCGTAAGCGCTGTAAATAACTTCAATCAGTAAAACCAAATGATTTTTTTGGTTCTTAAATAACAATTATCAATAAAATGATTCAGTGGATTACCCCAACGACTATGATTCCTTAATCTATAATATCTGTTTTGGATAACTCTCCCAATGTAAAAAAAAGTTAACAGATTTTATAAGTTGTTTACTTAAAATCAAGTGTACAACCTGAGGGAACTTTACCCTGCGTTAGCGGTTCGGGTTTCAAAGGAATAGGGAATATCGCGGATTCTAAACATTTTAGTAAAAGTATTCTAATACAATTGATTGTCCTTGTTATCGGGGATACTGCACATATAACTGCGGTTGTTCATAATCTCTAAAGTAATTTCATAACAAATCCTATTGCTTGTAATATTTTTAATTTGAACCAATCTAATTATAATCATTTGCATTTAAAAAAATATTTCAATAAGTTCCTAAAAAATGAACTGACTAAAAATGAATATCATAAAAACTTCTTAGGGAACCTGTCATAAATTTTAATAATTAAAAGTATATTGGGTGGAGTCCAGAAACCACAAAACAAACGGGGCGTAACCGAAAAGCCTGACGAGTAGGGAAATTAAAAGGAATTTTTATGGATGCACAAAAAACAGATATGTTTCTAATGGTCAATGGGAAGTATTTTGAAAGCCATCTTATTCCTCAGATAAGGGAGAGACTTCTTGCTGTTGATGACAGCAAATGGGTTATGATTCAATCCGTATCCCTGAAAGATCCAACCACAAGCATTATTGTTTCCATTCTTGTCGGTCACTTTGGTATTGACAGATTTATTATCGGCGATACCGGACTCGGTATAGGTAAACTGTTAACTTGCGGAGGTTTGGGTATATGGACTATTGTTGACTGGTTTCTGATTATGAAAGCAACAAGACAGAAAAATTTTGAAAAACTACAGATGTACTTATACTAAAATGCTTTCGGCTTCCAGATTTTACTTACTAATAGTTGTCCTTCTTATTATAGGATGGATTTGGGTATTTCTTAATTTCAATTATAATTTTTCTGATCCTAAAGGACATGAATTATGTCTCTTTAAAATGGTAACCGGTATCCCATGTCCATCCTGTGGCTCCACTAGATCAGTTGTAAATTTATTAAAAGGTAATTGGTATCAGGGCTTTTACATAAATCCACTTGGTATAATAGTACTCCTTTTTATGCTTACCGTTCCTTTTTGGCTCCTGTATGATGTTGCGGTTGGAAAGGATGGACTTTTCCGGGCTTTTAAATATGCCGAAAAGGTTTTACGGACCAAATGGTCTATACCATTAATTTTTCTCCTTATTCTTAACTGGATTTGGAGCATCAACAAAGGCTTATGAGTACTAAAAATAATTTCCCTTACAAACCTAACGATTATGAATCGGAAAAAGCATCCTTTAGTTACCTCATGTCCCTGATTACTATAATAGCCGGTTTACCCTTGCCGGTTATTAATCTAATATCAACATTTGCATTTTATCTTAGTAACAGAAAATCCTCTTATTTTATACGCTGGCATTGCATTCAAACTCTTCTTTTACAGATATTTTTTGTCATCATCAATGCATACCCCTTCGCTCGGATAATTTCAATAATTTTTAATAATGGACAGATTACAAATAGCTTAATAGCATATTTAATTACGGCCATTCTCTTTAATCTCGCTGGATTCATAATAACAATTTATGCCGCCATTTACACCGGCAGGGGAAAACATGTACACTGGTGGCTCTGGGGAGATCTGGCAGATCTTTTTTGCAGGGAGAAGATTTGAAAAAAGTAATTATTAAAGCTATTGTTCTTGCTGTATCGTTCATTTTAATCTGGATCGCACTCGCACAACTTGACTGGGTAAAACTGTTTAGGATTGAGGAATTAAGTAATAAATCAGAAGAAAAAATCGGCGATATTTTCCATAACTACATTATTCAATCTGAAAGTGTCGCCCGCGATCAGGAGATAACAACTCCTGTAAAAAATTTAGTGAAAGATATTTGCACTGCAAATGGCATTAAAGCAGAGGAAATCAGAGTTTATATCTTAAAAGATAAACAGGTCAATGCTTTTGCTATGCCGGGAAAACAGCTTGTAATTTATTCCGGATTGATTGATGAAAGCAGTAACCAATATGAACTTGCAGGTGTTATAGCACATGAACTGGCCCACATTAAACTTGGTCACGTTAAAAAGAAATTAATAAAAGAGGTGGGTTTATCCACACTCCTTTCGGTATCCGGAGGTGTAACGGGGGCAGAATTAGCTAAAGAAATGATGAAACTCCTTTCCTCAACAGCGTATGACAGGAAGCTGGAAGAAGAAGCAGACTCCCGGGCTGTCAGCTTTCTTATAAATACAGGTGTCAACCCGGCATATTTAGCAGATTTCCTTGAAAGGTTAAGTAAAAAGGAATCACCGGGACAAAAGTATCTTTCATGGATAAGCGACCATCCCGATACCAAAGAACGCATCGATTATATTCGTCGTACAATTTCCAATCGGTACACAAAAAATAAAATTCTTATAAATTCAAATGGCTGGAAAACCTTAAAAAAGAAGATACAGGAATTGAACAATTAATAATTTTCTCATAGCTCCCCGCTAAACTTACCTGAATTACTATTGCATGTATTATTGATATTCTTTCACTATCTTTCACACCTTATTTTTGTTGATATAATAATTTTATTTTATAGTGTAATTTAGGAATAGAGGATATGAAAAGAATTCTTGCCCGGGTAGCAGTTTCCGTAGTTTTTATTTTGTTATTTGCTGGATGGGGGGCAACAGGTCATAAAATTATAAATGGTAACGTTACCGTATGTTTTCCCTCATCAATGAATTTCCCCGCTACCTGGAGCCCTTTTCTTGTTGCACATGCTTCGGATCCAGATAATAGGAAAAGTAGCGACCCTACTGAAGCGCCAAGACATTTTATAAATATTGATGCTTATCCGGAGTTTGTCGCTCATGGTATCATCAGCCAAAGTTATGATACAAATGTTACTTTACATGGTTCATCCTGGGTAATTAATGAGGGTATCGTACCATGGGCTATAATGCGTTGGGAAGATTCATTAAAACGTGCATTTCAACAAGGAAACTGGAACCTGGCAATGCAGTTGTCGGCAGATTTAGGTCATTATGTCGGCGATGGTCATCAACCACTTCATTGTACTAAAAATTATGACACAGATTTATTCGGAAAAAGTGGTTTGCATTCAAGATATGAAACAACTTTGGTAGGACAATATCAAAATCTAATAGTATATACAAATGATTCTGCCTCCTATGTTAGCGATATCAGCAATTTCGTATTTAATTTTATCTATCAGAGTAATAAAGATGTTGATACAGTTCTTTTGGCTGATAGTATTGCACATGTTTTTGCTGGCTCAACTACCGGAACCGTTTATCTGCAGAAATTCTGGGATGGATGCGGTTATCAAATTATTCAATTAATGAAAAATGCGTCACTATCAGTTGCCGATCTCATCTATACAGCATGGGTTGATGCAGGTAGGCCAAACCCTAATGCTTCTACTCCTGTTGAATTAACTTCTTTTACAGCTAACACTTTAATGGGCAATGTTACTCTTAGCTGGAGAACAGCTACCGAAATCAACAACAGGGGTTTTGAAATTCAGAGAAAAGTTGATGATAATAACTGGATGGTTTTAGCTTTTAAAAATGGAAATGGCACAACAACAAAAGCTGATAATTATTCCTATACGGACAATATCTCAGGTCTTAATGCCAATAAACTTTCTTATCGTTTAAGACAGGTGGATTTTAACGGTCAGTCTCAGTTCAGTACTGTTGTTCTTGTAAATAATTTAACTCCGGAGAACTACAGCGTATCGCAGAATTTCCCAAATCCGTTTAATCCTTCTACTATAATTAAATATCAGATACCACAGAATTTATTTGTAAGCCTGAAGGTATATAATTCATTAGGTCAGGAAGTCGCCACTTTGGTCAACGGTATGATTAACGCTGGGTCTTATGACGTTCAGCTTAATTCATCTAATTTATCCTCTGGTGTTTATTACTATATTATAAAAGCTGGAGAAAATTTTGTTCAGACTAAGAAAATGATCCTAATGAAATAAAGCCCGCTGTAGATAATTAAACTAAAATTACTAAAGCCGTCAGTTTATTCTGGCGGCTGTCCTTCACTCCCTGATTTCCCTCATTTATCGACTTTTTCCCGCTAATGAACATATAACCATGCAGATAGCTGGTTGGGTATTGAAAATCAATACTACTGCCAACGCTGTCATTTTCTTTTCTAATGATGAAAAAGATATGGCACTTCAATTATTTAAAGATGGCTTTGAAACAGAACAATACCATGCCGGTTCCAAAAATACTAAGTCCGACTTTATTGAATTTGCAAAAAGGATCAGCATAAACAAAATTCGTTTCAATAAAATATATAATAGTATACTTGCTGGTTCCCCCAAAGTAGAAAAGCTTGTCTCCTCTTCATTCCTTAAGGATTCCTTCAAAACCCAATACCTCAACAACTACTTCCTCAGACTTGACAGACTTAAATCTTAACTTACCTCATGGAAATACTTCACTCTGAATTGTTATAACCAAAAAGTTACTATTTTCACCCGCTCCCTTTAGCTTTCCTCAACCCACCTCCCCCATACACATTCCTTATGCTGGAATGAAAATTCTTTCATAAAATTTTAGTTAAATGGAATGGATTTTCAGGTAGGCGAAGTCCTTATTTTATAAGGATAATTAGTGGAGAAATTTGGATACCTTTTATGGAAAATTGATTTCTTCTGAAGATACGTTCGAATAAAGTTAAAATGTAATCAATTACTTTTTTGCAAGTTGAATAAAAGTAATTCTGTCACCTTCATTTATATTATTCGCAGCACAGAAACGTGCGTTTACTTCAATTACATAAATGGCCGGTGCTGTAGAAGGATAGGTTTGATCTGATAAAGTTTGTGTATTTCTATGGATCGTAACAATCTTCTTTTCTTTATTTACAAATATCATATCAAGTGGGATATAAGTTTCATGCATCCAGAATGACTGCATTTCCTCATCTGTAAATATAAATAGCATCCCGTCACTATTATCCATATGCTTTCGAAACATCAATCCAAGCTGTCTGCTAGATCCGTTATTCGCAATCTCAATTTCTATTTTGATTTTTGTACGTCCAATCGAATCAGTAAATACAAGTTCACCTTCAGTCTTAAACTTATATGCAGTATCTAAACTATCTGAGTCAATTTTTTTATTCGTTTTTCTATCCTCTGAAGAACCATTTCCTTTCTCATGGCAACCAGAAATAAAAAAAATAGAAAGAACTGTTAAAACTAAAAGTGTCAATATTTTTTTCATGTTGCTGATTTTGGAAGCATTGTTATTTTATTTGTTCCCATTTTAATTTTTCGGTTAGATGATCCACTAAAAGTATTATTTCACGAATTGGTCTATAATAATCTGTGGCTACACTTTTGCTTCGTTCTTTTGTTACAGCAGTAATTGAGAACCATTGCTGATCAGATATTTCATTATTAAATAGTTCTTTCATATTAAAAAAATTAACTGCATATAATAATGAAGCTATCCCTTCAAATTCATAATTTTTTATTTTCGATTTCCAGACACCCAACCTTTCAGCAGTGTAGCGTCCTTCATAAGTAACATCGCCATTTTTGCTTAATGATATTGTATATACCGAACAAGGAAGGGTTAAACATCCACCACTTTGGCTTACAATTATAGTATCTATAGGAGTATTTTCTCTCCTCTTTAATACAAAAGAAAAAGCAATTGCAATCTGAACTTCTACTGGTTTACCATTTTTAATTGCTGGTGTAAATTTGGTATCATTTAGAGCTTTAAGCGCAGTCCATTTAAGTGGTCCCAAACTATCACCTAATTTTACTTCTAAATTTTTTGTGTAACCCAGTGTGTCAATTGTTGCAGTTACCACAACATTCCCCTCCACCTCGGCTCGTTTCCCTATTTCAGAATATTTAATGGATTTGGTAAATTGTTCAAGCCCTTCAATGAAGGTAGGGTAGCCACTAGTATTTGTTGAATCAATAACAATTATAGTATCTATAAAGATCAAGGGCACATAATCAGTCCATAAATTTTGAATATATTCATCATCAACTATTCTAATTCTATTATGCTGTTTATTTAATTTATCCCATTGAATTTCATTAGATTGACAAAAAGTTGGATTAAAAAAATAGAGTGATACGATAATGGCAAATAAGAATATTTTCATAATATTATTTTAACGGGTTTACTCAAAGATAAAGGACATCTAAATTCACATTATTTAATCACCATCATTTTCTTAACCTGCGCAAACTGTCCTGCTTCTAATTTGTAGAAATATATTCCACTTGGAAGATCGGCTGCATTAAAGTTCACGGAATAATTACCGGCATTCTTAAATCCGTTCTCAAGGACTTTTACAGTTTGACCCAATGAATTATAAATTATTAGTTTAATATTGAAGGCTGATGGCAATGAATATGATATCAGAGTGCTTGGGTTAAAGGGGTTAGGATAATTCTGTAATAATAAGAATTTTTTTGGTAATTCAATTCTTTCTGGACTTATTCCAACCAATTCAGATAAAGGACGTTTCCACAAACCTCTTGAGGTTCCTGCAAAAAGATATGTTCCACAAACAGCTAAAGAATAAACAAGTGTGTCAGTCAGACCTGATTTTACAGGGGTCCAATTACTGTTACTATTATCTAAACGATATATACCATTGCTAGTTGCAACAAATATTGACGAATCATAGGCAATAAAGTTATGAATACTATTCCCTGGCAATCCAGCATTTAATGTTGTCCAATTCGAACCATCATTTGTAGAAAGGAAAATACCTTGGCTAGCTGTACCCGCATAAATATTTGAGCCATTCTTAAATAAAGTTAATATCGGATTATTGGTCAGCCCAATATTTGTCCAATTGAACCCATTGTCTGTCGAAATACATAATCCACTATCAGTTCCAAAAAAGGTTTTTGTTCCATTATCAACTATTGAATTAACCTTGCCCATTCCGATTGTTTGATTCATACTACCCCAGTTATTACCACTATCGGTGGAAAGGACAATTCCATAGTTAAGTCCAATATAGGACAGTGATCCGCTAAAAATGATAGAGTAAATATATACTCCGTTATGATAATCAATTCCTATATCCCATATGATTGACCAACTTCCCCCATTATTAGTGGTAAAGCATAAGCTATAACCTTCTGTCCCAGCATACAATTTCTGCCCATGTACTCCAAGACAATTGATATATAAACTTTTATCTGTTAAACCAGTATTTTTGGCTGTCCAACTGGTTCCATTATCAGTTGACAAGTAAATACCCGCTCCATATGTACCTGCAAAAATGTTGGTTCCAACTGGCATAAGACAATAAGCTCCTCCTGTGAAAGGCACATTAACATTTACCCATTGTGCTTGTAGAATTCCATTGGAAAGGATCAAGAGTTGCAATAAAACGAATACGCGAGCACAAAAGATTTTTTGGATAATCTGCAGAACTGATTTATTGTTCAATTAAAATCCTGTAATAATGGAGGAACCGTGTTATAAATCTACAGGTAAAAATTAGAAGATTCAAAGTTTTTCTTTCTTCAAATCCTATTTGCACATTATGTGGAGATCGGCTCCAAGCATTAACCAATAAGTGTCTTCCAGTTCAAAACCAGAAAATTTTCAGAACGAAACTCCTTCAGTTTCTACTTCGGTAAAAAATACTTTTGAGGTTTTTTAGCTTAAAAAAACATACCATAAATCTCATATACAACATATATTAAGTCTGAACAAGTAAATCTGGGAAATAAATAGTGATCCCAAATATTTCGGAAGGCGACTTCCTTTTGTAACTCAATAAAAAGACTCGAATCACAAGATCTGAGGCTTTTCTTTATTAAAAGGATTTTAGTTTAATTTTTTTCTATAATAATCCTTCTTAATATCAGGATTTATGTATGAGCAAATTAAAAGTATTATGCTTCTCAGTTTCTGTTGATGGATTTGGAGCAGGAACTGATCAAAGTCTGGAAAATCCTATGGGGAGAAATGGAATGGCGCTGCACGAATGGTTTTTTCCTACTGATACTTTCCAGAAGATGCATGGTCAAATGCTGGATGGGGTTAAATCTGAAGGGAATTTTGGGATTGATAATGATTTTGCTTCCAGGGGTTTTCAAAATATTGGTGCTTGGATTATGGGACGCAATATGTTTACCTCGGAAAGAGGTCTTTGGAAAGATTTCTCCTGGAAAGGATGGTGGGGAGAGAATCCTCCTTATCACACTCCGGTTTATGTTTTGACACATTATGCTCGCCCTCCTATTGAAATGGAAGGGGGAACTACTTTTTATTTTGTTACTGAAGGAATAGAAGCTGCTTTAGAAATGGCAAAAGAAAAAGCTGCCGGAAAAGATATACGTCTGGGCGGAGGTGTTGAAACAGTTAAACAGTATTTGAACGCAAAACTGCTGGATGAAATGCATATAGCCATAGCACCGGTTCTTCTGAACTCAGGTGAGAACTTATTCAAAGATGTTAATTTGAAAAAACTTGGCTATAGTTGTATTGACTTTACTCCCTCGGAAAAAGCAACACATCTGATTTTCAAAAAACTTATTTAATTATATAGGACATTTTTAGGACCTAACCTTAATTATTACTATGAAAACGATTCTAAATTACTAACTTTTTGAATTTATGGGAGAGTCCCTGTATCTACGCCCCCCAAAAGTGTCTCTAACCCCGGATACATGCAAAAGATGTTGAGGAATTTCCTAAAGTATTAAAAAAGTGGTAACTCTATCGTGAAAAATTAATTACTATGTAAAACACTATTTAAGGAATCCGTATGTTATTATATAAAACTTTAGCTTTGAAAAAAACGCCCTTTTAACTTAATTTAACCTTGCCATTCTTTCCGAAAGTAATTTTTTATATTCTTCCTTCATTTTTTCAGATAAAAAACTTCTGTCAATAAATTCAAGCATCTTCTGTTCATGTGTTTGAAATTTTCTATGAATATTTTTAATACTAACATCATTAATACCCAAACTCTTTGCAAAAGTTATAAAATCAGCTTTTTTTAGATTACTTTTTTTCCCATTAATTGTTAAGGCCATTTCCTCCTTATCTTCTTTGATAAGAAGTTTCGTAGATAACAAATCGTAAGCCGGAGATAACATTACTTCGTTTTCCTGATTGGTCAGTAATGAAAAATTTTTCAGATGCATATCGGAATTTCCAGTAATAAAGGAAAAAAGTATAAGCTCATAAAAAGTTATTAAATCAATTCCCGGATAACTTGAAAAATTTCTTATGATTTTTCCTATCTTTTCCATTGAACCCCTGTACTTATTTTCAGTTAATGTCCCAGTCAATTGCGCCATATCTTCAAGAGGCAATTTTCCTTTTTTAATTCTATCAAATCGTTTAGTTATATACGCAATCTCTCCGGATTTAAGCCGGATTAAGGAGTGCTCAGCTGTTCTAATTTTTAATAAAGAAGTCAGATGCATTGTCAGATCTTCATTTTCAGGCATCTCAGGATATAAGTCGGTTGGGGGCTTTAATATATAATTACCCCAAAGACCTACAATCGTTAAACGCTTGTCCTCATATTTTCCACTTAGATGGTCCAATGAAATCTTTGGCTGAACTCCTGTAACTGCCGTGCTTTTTCCGAGAACTTGAACCGCCAGTTCTTTTATTTCTGATAATCCAAATTGTATTTGAAGCGGAGTAGCTGTACCGAAAAATTTTTTACTGCAACTTTCGTGATAATCAGATTCATTGTTTTCTAATATTTTATAACAGTAAAGACATTTTTTGTTCGAGGTTATCATTTTATAATTCCTCTTTATCTTTGAAGATACCTACTGCTCCGATACAATTTTCACAAAAATTTAGCAGCAATCCCATTCTGTCTTTAGGATTTATCTTCCAATTGGCTTCTACTATTTCAAGTAACCAACCTTCCGGTATTAACCCATCAAAAAAAGGAATCATAGTGGATGATTCGTATGGTTCTTTTCTCAGAGGCATAGTTAGACTTATAGCTTTAGCTTCGGCATCATTTAAATAATTTTTATCATAATAAAATGCATATCCATTATCATTTTCTATAATCATTCCTGAAAATTTGTCCCTAAAAAAAACCTTGCCTTTTCTTGTCATATCATTCACCTGATTGTTTCCTTGAAGCAGTTAATTCATAACCTAAGAGATTAAGGAGCTGATTTACTTTATCCATTCTCAATGTGGTTTTCCCACTCTCTAATTCACGCAAAAAACGGAGCCCCACACCTGCTTTCTGAGCCAGATCAACCTGTGTTAATCTCAATTTTTTTCTTTTTTCCTTTATTAATTGTGCTAAATTATTTTCGTTTTCCATTTTTTGAATAAAATTATTTGTTAAAATATTCTACTTAGGTTTAATTCAATAAAACAATTCAATGAATATACCCTATCGGGTATATTTTAATCTGTTATTAGC
>JARLHC010000082.1 GCA_031292455.1 Ignavibacteriaceae bacterium | reverse complement strand
TTGGTCCTTGTCAAATAACGGTATAAGCGGTTATTTAAATACTCTTGCAATAAGTGGGAATAATATTTTTGCCGGAACCGATAATGGAGTTTATATATCAACAGATAATGGTTTAGACTGGTTCCAGGCTGGAATGAATGGCACTTCAGTTTATTCGCTCCTTGCTGGCGTAGATACCATTTTTGCAGGGACACAATATGGCGTCTATCTCTCAACTGATAACGGAACAACCTGGTCTTTGTTAAGTAACGGAATCCCGGGAAACATTCCCTTTTGGGCAAGTGCTATTAATGGAAACAATATATTTGTCGGTGGAGCTGATCCCAATTATCTGTATGAAGAAGTTTTTTGCTCAACCGATAAAGGATTTAGCTGGACAAAAGTAAATGTCGGAATTCCGCAAAATAATATTGTCACTTCCCTTGCTTTTAGTGGAGAAAATATTTTAGCCGGAACAGATGGAGCAGGAGTTTATCTCTCTTCAGATAAAGGTTCTACTTGGTCCATTGTAAACGATGGGTTGACTAGCCCATATGTTCATGCAATTGCAGTCATTGGAAATAATATCTTTGCTGGAACTGATACTTATGGCGGCGTTGGAGGAGTGTACGTTTCTACTAATGGGGGGTCAAACTGGACTCAGATTAATGATGGATTTACTAATTTAGAGGTTGCCTCACTTGCTGTCAGCAATAGTAATGTCTATGCCGGAACCGGGGGGTCAGGCGTTTGGAAACGCTCTGTTTTAGATCTATTGCCTCTTGAATTAAAAGTATTTAATGCCACTGTTCGGCAGGATGCAGTTCAGCTTGTATGGAATACCTCTACGGAGATAAATAATTATGGTTTTGAGATTCAAAGAACATTGCACTCTCAATCTCCAACAGATCTGAATTGGGAAATATTGGGTTTTATCAAAGGATCTGGTAACAGCAATTCGGTTAAACAATATTCATTTCTTGATAAATCTATATTAAAAAATGGAAGCTATTATTATAGGTTAAAGCAGGTGGATTTTGATGGCCAGTATAAATATTATAATTCTGCTGTTGTGGATGTTAGTTTCATTAACCAATCATATTCTTTAGAGAATAATTACCCCAATCCCTTTAACCCGGTTACTGTAATAAAATACTCTCTCTCTTTTGATAGTAAGGTTAAACTAACCATATATAATGCTTTGGGACAAACTGTCAGGGAATTGATATCTGAGATTCAACAAAGCGGGATTCATGAAATTAAATTCGATGGGCTAAATCTTCCAAGCGGTGTATTTTATTATTCTATTTTGGCAGCTTCTTTGGACGGGAAACAGGTTTATACTAATTCTAAAAAGATGATTCTCCTGAAGTAAGACCCCCTTATTCAAATCTACTTAAACCGTATCCATTCGAATATATGAGAAATATATTCCGGGATAATTATACCAGATATGCTTAATTTGCTCTATGAAAACCACGTTCATCTTCCCAGCCGGAAGGGGAGTGTTTCAGAATATAAAATAATACGCCTATAAAAACGAAAGATACTGAAAGATAGTTTATTATAAGGTGTAACATAATTCAACCTTTAAAAAATTAAGTGAATTCTTATCCATCACACTAAAAAAATAACTCAATTAAAACTGTTAATTGTCACTAACTATGATACTATTAAATGCTAATTTTTATCAGGTACCATAATTATTACTAACAATTTATTCTAATAATTTTTGTATAACAATCAGGGAAACCCTGATTTTTGGCTGTGTAATATCACAGCTTTTTAGCTCGTCATTTAGGATTTTATTGGCAAATCCCCTCTGTAATTTCGGTTTTTGAGAACTATTTATTATGGGAAAGTAACAAGTGTCCTATTCTGAGATTGATAAAAATAATTCATAATTAGGATTGTTTAGATTATAATTTGTTCGATTGGTTGATCGTTTTCTAAGGATTTATTGCAAATTCTGCAATTTTCTACTGTTTAGTCAAAGGCATAGTTATTGATAAGTATATACAGATAATGTTTTTATGACAAGTTAATTAAAATTATTAAGTCATCTTTTACGTAGAATAACATATTAAAAATTATAATGGCTTTATTCACTAATAAAATTTCAAGATACAAGTATATTTGCGCGTTGACTGATTTTATAATCTTAGTTTCTGCTATTATTATTTCCTCTTTTATTGTTAAAATACTTTTCAAAGTTAATTACCAAATCATTTCTGCAAAACCCCTTACTTCCTTTTTGTTTTTCATAGTTCTTCTGGTTGCACTATATGTTATTTTTACCCTTAATCATCTTTATAAAACCACTATTATTTTAACCAAATCGGCACACCTTACCGCAGTTCTAAAATCTTTATGGTATCTGATATTTGTAATAATATTTATATCCCTGATTTTGGTTGATGCTGGTTTTGTGAATTTTATCTCTTTGATATTGAGTTTCATTATAATATTTACATTCAATTCCTATCTCTTTAGAATCGAGTTCTTAAGAAGAATTTTTCTGCATCTGAATAAAAATAAAAAGTTTACACAAAATGTCGTTATTGTGGGAGATGGCAAACCCGGCAGAATGTTGGCCACAAAACTGACTTTTGAAAATCCGATTGGAATAAATATAGTAGGTTTTATCGATGCAGAAAAAGAGATCGGGGAGCATATAATTCATGGTAAAAAGGTTTTGGGCAATTATTCACAGATAGATGAAATACTAAAGAAGTATCAGGTTAATGAAATATTGATCGCCTTTGGAGGTGAAGACTATGAACATTTATTCAGTTTAATTGACCAATGCAAAGCAATGAATGTCAGTGTGAAAATCTCTTCTGACTTGTTCAGTATTATTCCCCAGAAGTTTTTTACTGAAAGATATTCGGACTTGCCCGTTATTGATGTCTCTCCTGCATCCGGCGTCTGGTATCCAATTAAATTAAAAAGAGTCTTTGACCTCTTTGTTGCAGTTATTGGATTGGTCCTGTCTTCTCCTTTAATAGCGGCTATAGCACTTGGCGTAAAACTAACTTCTAAAGGTCCGGTCCTTTTTAACCAGATAAGAATTGGAAAAAATGGCATCCCCTTTTCATTTTATAAATTCAGAACTATGTATTCTTCTAATGATGATGATATTGAAAGACAGGAAAAAATGATTTCTTTTATGAAAAACAGCTCTCCCAATGAAACCGGTTCTAAGATTATATCTAATTCAAGAGTTACTAGCATAGGCAGAATTTTAAGAAGAACTTCTCTTGACGAATTACCCCAATTGTTTAATGTTATTAAGGGCGATATGAGTATTGTGGGACCTCGCCCTTGTTTACCATATGAATATGAGCATTATGATAATTGGCAGCTTAGAAGATTAAATGTAATGCCCGGATGCACCGGCGTTTGGCAGGTAACTGGTAGAAGTTCGGTTTCATTTAAAGACTCTGTCGTTTTGGATCTTTATTATATTAATACAATGTCCCCATGGCTTGACTTACAGCTTACTATAAAAACTTTGCCTGTAATGCTTTTTAGCCGCGGCGGTAAATAACAAATTAAAAATTACTAAACTTATAGTGTAAATATGAAAATTGGCATAATTGGATTAGGTTACTGGGGACCAAACCTGGTAAGAAATTTCTTAGGGAATAAACTTGTTGAAAAAGTGATCGCTTGTGATCTTAAAGAAGATCGGCTTGCTCAGATTAAATCTAAATTTCCCGGTATTACAGTAACCAACAATTACAAGGAACTATTGGATTCTGATATTGATGCTGTCGCCATTGCAACTTCTGTTAATACACACTATAATCTTGCAAAGGAAGCCCTTGAAGCAGGTAAACATATTTGGGTTGAAAAACCTTTTACAAGTTCCAGTCAACAGGCTAAAGATCTTATTAAAATAGCCGAATCTAAAAAACTGAATATTTTTGTTGACCATACATTTTTATATACCGGCGCTGTTATAAAAATTAAAGAGCTTATTGATAATGGAGAGTTAGGCGACATCCTGTATTTCGATTCTGTAAGAATCAACCTGGGATTGTTTCAGCATGATGTTAATGTTATCTGGGATCTGGCTCCTCATGATTTGTCTATTATGAAACATGTCCTCGTCGGCAAAGAACCAATTGCTGTTACTGCCAGCGGTATTTCAAGTTATAATTGCCTTGAAAATATTGCCCAGATGTCAGTCCACTTCAAGGACAATTCATGCTTTGCTCACTTCCATGTTAATTGGACTTCTCCTGTTAAAATCAGGAAGATAATGATCGCCGGTAAGAAAAAAATGCTCGTTTTCAATGACCTTGAATACTCTGAAAAAATTAAAATCTATGATAGCGGAGTAGAATTCGACTCCACTGAAAGTATCCATAATGCCTTGGTGCAATATAGAACCGGCGATATGTATTCGCCTCAGGTTGGTCAATCAGAAGCTTTAACTTCGGCTGTAAGTGAATTCATCAATTCTATTCTCGAAAAAAGAAAACCTTTAACAGATGGTCAAAATGGTTTGGAAGTTGTCGAAATATTGGAAGCTTCCCAAAAATCCATTAAGAAAAGAGGTACACCGGTCTACTTAAATGATAACTCAGAATTTGATCCCCTAAAACAGGCAGAAATCAACAGATCGGAATTTACTGGATCAGAAGTTCTGAATTAATCTACCTAAAAAGTACAAAGGCTCATTAATCATTTATTATATATTCAACATGTTTTACTAATAATCATTTTGGATTTATAATGTTCCTTAAAGCGATTATAAAGCGACTTTGAAGCGACCTGAAAGCTACTTGGAGAGATAATTTCGTTTATATTTGATGTGAAAATAACCCCCTTTCACCCCATCCATTTAGAATATTCCTGGTTATATAATTACGAAGTATCTTAAAAATGGAATAAAATATTGACAACAATCTTCGTGCCATTTGCATTTATTCGTTTATCCTTACTTATTCAATATCAAAATTATAAATTCCTTTTCATAATTAAGAATTTGGGCCTCTCGCACCTTTTTCAACTGTGGGAATAGATATTGTCCTAAATAATATTCCCGCATCCAAGGTATTATACCATTTATCTCATTCGGAACCAGCATCTAATTCCAAATTATTTCTGATACACATTTACCATTATGGTACATTTCATTTTAATATTATCCTGAAACTCCTCAATTGCTACTCAACATTTAAATGTAATAATTGGTTGGATGATTACTTACATATTGTGATCTATGTCCGATAATTGGACTACAAATCCAGTTTTTGAATTTCATAGGTTAGATTTTATTACTTAATGTTAAATTGTTGGTAAAATAGTAGCCTATTATATATATAAATCGCTGATTATTCAGTAATAATTACCTGTTTGGAGTCCAAAAATCAGCTATTACATTCCTAAAAGTCTCCTCCGTCATACTGGTATAATATTTGAATTAAAACAGGTAATTATATGTGTTGAGAAATCGATTATTCAATAGTGATCTATCTCACACCCCTATTTTGTTTTGAAATTACTTGGTATTTAAATACTTATTTATTAAATTAATTACGGAATAGTACATATTCAATTGCATTATACATATACTCATACTTGCAAACGTATGTCTGTTGAATAAACGAATTTGAATACTTATACTATAGAGGCGGCATGAAAAATTTTAT
>JARLHC010000081.1 GCA_031292455.1 Ignavibacteriaceae bacterium | reverse complement strand
TATCGGCCCCCCTTTCCCGTCTCACTATTTCAAGATTAGCATGAATTCATCACGGCTGGATCGTTAATGTTAACGTCACAAATATTTTTGTCTGATTATATCTCCCAAAACCTGTTTTACGTATGTACCCATTTTGTCCCTTCAGTATAAAAATATTGCTTTGCTATTAAATTGTATCAATTCTTTACAATAAGCTTAGTCTTCAGATATTCAATTGAATTAAGTGCACACTTCCTCCTTATTCCTATTCAGTCTTGTCTCCTTTCATGGATTACAAAGCGATCGTAAAGCGACTATAAAGCGACCGTAAAGCGGTTTTCGGAAATTGGAATTAATCTATTAGGTGTGAAACTATCCCCCTTCTGCCCCCTTTTATATTACTAATCTTTAATTCTCTATCGCAACAAGTTTAATGCCAAATCATTCCTTCGGTTTTTTTGCATTTCTTCAGTACCTGCCCTTTTCATTCCTTTTCATTATTAAGAATTTTAGTATCTCACCCCTTTTTCAAATCTGAGAATATCTGATTGAATCCCTTATTTCACATCTTTTTGGGTTATCTTCTTTATCGTAGACTATATTTTTCAAACATTTATCGCTTGACATAATTAAAATAAAAAAGTATCTTGGTTTTAATATTAATAAATTATGAATTTCATAACACAACATATATTGCTTCCCGTTCATGATACCAGTACTGGTAACGGGAATGTTATGAAAATATCTATCATCAATTTACCTTCAATTATTCTACTAGGGATTATTATTATTAGCCTAATTGGTATACTAACCAATCTAGGCTAAAAAATAAAAGTTAATCCCAGATATCATATCTAAATAAAATAAACAAAAAGATCATATTACGGGATTAACAAAACCCGGGAATTTCTGAAGGATTTTTTCCTTTAAGGAGTCTAATGCGTTCTGATCTGATTAAAAAAGGTTTTGAAAGAGCTCCTCACCGTAGTTTGCTCAAAGCTACGGGTGTAATCAAAAGCGATGATGATTTTAATAAACCCTTTATTGGAGTCTGTAATTCCTACATTGATCTTATCCCCGGACACGTGCACCTGCAGGAATTCGGTAAGTTGGTTAAGGAAGCTGTCAGGGAAGCAGGGGGCGTTCCATTTGAATTCAATACTATCGGCGTCGATGACGGAATTGCTATGGGGCATATCGGAATGAGATATTCTCTGCCAAGCCGCGAAATAATTGCTGATAGCTTTGAAACAGTTGTAGAAGCACACCGGCTCGATGGCGTAATCTGTATACCTAATTGTGATAAAATCGTCCCCGGTATGATGATGGGTGCCGTTAGAGTTAATGTTCCCACAATATTTGTCTCTGGCGGACCTATGAAATCAGGCAGAACTCCCGAAGGAGAAAAGATTGATCTGATTTCAGTTTTTGAAGGAGTAGGTGAGTTTAAGTCAGGAACTATCAGTGAGAAAAAACTTAAAGAATTAGAAGATTTCGCATGCCCTACTTGTGGTTCCTGTTCCGGTATGTTTACAGCAAATTCTATGAACTGCTTAATGGAAGCTTTGGGCTTAGCTCTCCCGGGTAATGGATCTATCCTTGCTGTTGCACCTGAACGGAAAGAATTAGCTAAAAAAGCAGCCAGGCAATTATTGAATCTCGTACAAAAAGATATCAAACCCCGGGATATTCTTAACCGCGCTTCCTTTATGAATGCATTTGCTCTTGATATGGCTATGGGAGGAAGTACTAATACAATCCTTCACGCTTTGGCCATTGCCAATGAAGCCAAAATCGATATTGATTTAAAAACCCTGAATGAAATCTCCGCAAAGATTCCCTATATCTGTAAGGTTAGCCCCGCTGTAAAAAATGTACATATGGAAGATGTGGATAAAGCAGGTGGAATCTCGGCTATTCTTAAAGAAATATCCAAAACAAATATGCTCGATTTAACTCGCCCAACCGTTACAGGAAAAACTCTTGGTGAAAATATCGCCGATGCAAAGATTCTGGATAAAAATATTATTAAATCTATAGATGCCCCCTATTCAAAAACTGGAGGGTTGGCTGTTCTGCTCGGAAATCTCGCTCCAGCTGGGTGTGTAGTTAAAACCGGTTCGGTTAGTGAGAATATGAAAGTATTTTCGGGACCAGCAAAGATTTTTGAATCCCAGGAGGAAGCAAGTGAAGGAATATTAAATGGTGACGTGAAGGCTGGCGATGTAGTCGTAATTAGATACGAAGGCCCTAAAGGTGGCCCGGGTATGCCGGAAATGCTCTCTCCCACAAGCAATATTATGGGTATGGGGCTGGGCGATAAAGTTGCCCTCATTACTGACGGTAGATTTTCAGGTGGAACAAGAGGTGCCTGCATTGGACACATTTCACCAGAAGCCGCTGAACGTGGCCCGATCGCTTCCCTGCATAACGGAGATATTATTAGTATAAACATTCCTGACAGAATTATAAAAGTTGAACTTGATGAAAAAGAAATAGAAAGGCGGTTAAATGAACTTCCGGCGTTTGTTCCCAAAATCAAAAGCGGCTACCTTGCACGTTATGCTATGATGGTCTCTTCGGCTAATACTGGCGCGATATTAAAATATTAATAATTATTAAGAGTAGTAAATGAAAAACAAAGAGCAAATTATGACTGGAGCTGAGATATTTTTTGAGTGTCTCAGGCGGGAAAAGGTTGAGCATATATTCGGATTTCCGGGAGGAGCTGTCCTTAAATTATATGAGAAGTTATATGATATTGATTATCTCCAGCATATTCTGGTTCGGCATGAACAAGGTGCTGTCCATGCAGCAGAAGGATATGCCAAAGCCTCAGGAAAAACAGGTGTGGTTTTAGTTACATCCGGCCCCGGAGCAACAAATACTGTTACGGGTATCGCCGATGCCTATATGGATTCGGTCCCGATTGTTGTATTCACTGGTCAGGTGCCTTCCCATCTGATTGGCAATGATGCATTCCAGGAAGCAGATATTGTCGGAATTACGCGTCCTATTACAAAACATAATTTTCTTGTGCGGAGCATTGAGGATTTGGCATTAACAATTAGAAAGGCTTTTTATATCGCCTCCTCTGGTAGGCCGGGACCAGTACTCGTGGACCTTCCGAAAGATGTAATCAATTCCAAATGTGAATTTATTTATCCGGATAATATGGAAATTCGCGGTTATAAGCCGACTATAAAAGGACATATAAATCAAATTAAAAAAGCTGCTGAAGCAATTGCTAA
This sequence comes from Ignavibacteriaceae bacterium, assembly GCA_031292455.1. Lineage (GTDB taxonomy): Bacteria > Bacteroidota > Ignavibacteria > Ignavibacteriales > Ignavibacteriaceae > Fen-1301. Next base: position 3,999 of record JARLHC010000081.1, on the reverse strand, counting down.
TGCAAAGAGACCATTATTATATGTCGGCGGTGGCGTTATAATGTCCGGCGGTTCTCGGGAACTGGCCTTGTTTGCAAGAGAAAATAAACTCCCGGTTACAATGACTCTTCAGGGTTTAGGTGCATTTCCTGGGACTGATGAGCTTTCACTCGGAATGCTCGGAATGCATGGATCATATTGGGCAAACCAGGCTGTCGATAATTGTGATGTATTGGTTTCTTTAGGCGCGCGGTTTGATGATAGGGTAACAGGCAATGTGGATACATTTGCTAAGAATGCATATAAAATTCACGTGGACATTGATCCAACCTGTATTGACAAGAATGTAATTGTCGATATCCCGATTATCGGTGATGTTAAAAATATTCTTGTAGAAATGACTGCTGAGATGCCGAAAGCTCCGGATATTCAGGATTGGTGGCATCAGATAAATGAATGGAAAGATGAATGCCCTATGCAATATGAGGATAATGACGGCAGGCTTAGAACGGAATATGTTATCGAAAAAATATCGGAGAAAACAAATGGAAATGCTGTAATAGTAACAGATGTTGGTCAGCATCAAATGTGGACTGCCCAGTATTATAAATATAATTTTCCCCGCTCCAATATTACAAGCGGTGGATTAGGTACTATGGGATTTTCAGTCCCTGCCTCCATTGGAGTTTCTTTTGCAATTAAAGGAAGACCAATTTTCTCTATAAGCGGGGATGGGGGATTTCAAATGAACATCCAGGAACTTATTACTGCGGCTGCCTATAAGGTGCCTGTTATCTTTGTTATAATAAATAATAGCTTCCTCGGAATGGTAAGACAATGGCAGGAAATGTTTCATGGAGAGAAATATAGCTTTACAGACCTTAGCGCTAGCAATCCGGATTTCGTAAAAGTCGGACAGGCTTTCGGAATAGAATCATTCTCAACAGATAATCCGAAAGAAGTCGAATCCCTTCTTGATAAAGCTTTGGCTGTTAAAGACAGGCCGGTTCTGATTGAATTCAAAGTGGTAAAGGACGATCTTGTATTCCCTATGGTCCCTTCAGGTGGTTCAATTTCTGAAATGATGGTTAAAAGAATAAATTCTAAAAGGATGACTTTGTTATGAAACATACAATTTCAGTTTTGGTCGAAAATCATTTCGGAGCGTTCGATAGGATTGCAACTCTGTTCAGCGGCAAAGGTTTTAATCTGACAAGTATCTCAATAGGAGAAACTGAAATCCATGACATTTCTCGCATGACAGTCGTAACAGAAGGCGATAATCAGATATTGGATCAGATAATTAAACAGCTTAATAGATTAATCGATACGATTAAAGTTGTTGATCTAACCGCAGCTTACCATGTTCAGCGTGAACTTGCTTTGATCAAAATAAGCCTTTCTAAAGGATCAATGGAACAGGTAAAGAACATAAATGATATTTTCAGGGGAAATATTGTTGATATAACAAATAATTCAATAACAATAGAAATAACCGGTCCGCCCGATAAAATAGATGCCGCAGTAAATGTTCTTATGCCTTTTGGAGTAATTGAAATGGCCAGATCGGGTATCGTTGCCCTTACTCGCGGTGAACAAACTAAAAAAACAATTAAAAATAATTCATCAGAATCAATCAAGAAAAAATCACAATTAATTAAGGAACCGAAATGAAAGTATATTATGATCAGGACGCAAACCTGGACCTGCTAAAACAAAAGAAAATTGCAGTACTTGGATTTGGAAGCCAGGGGCATGCCCATAGTCTGAATCTTAAAGATAGTGGAATGAACGTTACTGTTGGCTTAAGAAAGTCCTCTTCCTCATGGGAAAAAGCTGAAAATGCAGGTTTAAAAGTCATGACTGTTTCCGATGCAGTTAAATGGGGCGATATTATAATGGTCCTTCTTCCGGATGAAAATCAAAAAGCAGTGTATGACAGTGAAATAGCTCCCTTTATAAAAAGTGGCGCTACTCTTGCCTTCGGCCATGGTTTTAATATTCATTATAAACAGATAAATCCTCCTGCTGATATAAATGTAATGATGATTGCACCTAAAAGCCCCGGGCATCTTGTTCGGAGAACTTTTACGGAAGGTTCAGGCGTTCCCTGTCTGATTGCTGTTCATCAGGATCCGTCAGGCAATACTTTACAGACAGCTCTCGCTTGGGCAAAAGGTATTGGTGGAACAAAAGCAGGAGTTATAGAAACCAACTTTAAAAATGAAACAGAAACCGATCTGTTTGGTGAACAGGCTGTATTGTGCGGTGGATCTGCTGAACTGATAAAGGCAGGATTCGAAACTCTTGTTGAGGCTGGGTATCCCGCCGAATTGGCATACTTTGAATGTATGCACGAAATGAAATTAATAGTTGACCTTTATTATGAAGGAGGATTATCAAGAATGAATTATTCTGTAAGTAATACAGCAGAATATGGCGGTATGACAAGAGGCAAAAGATTAATAACAGCAGAAACTAAAAAGGAAATGAAAAAAATCCTCTCGGAAGTGCAGAGCGGTCAATTCGCTGATGAGTGGCTTGCTGAATATAAGGCCGGTATGCCTAATATGAAAAAACTGAGAAAAGAAAACAGTGAACATAAAATTGAAGAAGTCGGCGGCAAACTCAGAGGAATGATGAGCTGGCTATTTCAGAAAAATAAAAAGGAAGAGGTAGGTGTATGAACAAGAAGATAGCACTCCTCCCCGGAGATGGTATCGGTCCTGAAGTAACTGATTCCGCAGTTAAAGTAATTACTACTGTTGCGGAAAGCTTCAATATGTCCCTTGAATTTAAGGAAGCTCTAATTGGTGGGGCCTCCTTTGAAAAATACGATTCGCCCTTGACAGACGAGACACTGCAAACATGTTATAATTCAGATGCAGTTTTTCTGGGTGCTGTGGGCGGACCAAAGTGGGAATCGCTTCCACATCATCTTAAACCGGAAGCAGCTCTGCTCAAACTTAGAAAGGAACTTGGACTGTTTGCTAATATCCGTCCGGCAAAAATATATAATGCTCTTATAAATTCTTCAACACTTAAAAAAGAAGTATTGGAAGGGACTGATTTTATTGTGTTGCGTGAATTAACCGGAGGTATATATTTTGGCCAGCCTCGCGGATTTGATAAAGACAGGGGATGGAATACAATGGAATATTCCTATGGCGAAGTGGAGAGGATTGCCAGAATGGCTTTCAAACTCGCCGCCGAAAGAAGAAATAAAATTACATCTGTTGATAAAGCTAACGTTCTTGAAGTTTCACAATTCTGGAGAAATATTGTCCATGAGGTACATAAAGACTTTCCGGAAGTTGAACTTAATAATATGTATGTCGATAATGCTGCAATGCAGATCGTTCGCAACCCGAAACAGTTTGATGTTTTGCTGACTTCAAATTTGTTCGGTGATATTTTAAGTGATATTGCCGGAATGATTACCGGAAGCCTCGGTATGCTCCCATCTGCAAGTATCGGAAATAAATATGCCCTGTATGAACCTGTCCATGGAAGTGCGCCTGATATCGCCGGACAGGGGAAGTCAAATCCGCTTGCGGCTATTTCCTCTGCTGCCATGATGTTTAATTACTCTTTTCATATGTCTAAGGCATCAGAATTGATGGAGGAATCGATAGAAAGAACTCTTGCAGCAGGTTACCGGACTCCCGATATATCTTCTGAAGGCTCCATCCTTGTTTCAACTGAACAAATGACTACCTGTGTTATTGAGAATTTCAATGAAATTTTTAACGAGCAGGCATTGGGTGTTTTTACTTTATAATTTTTATCCGTATAAAAAAGGACTAAAATGAACGAACATATTATAATATTTGATACAACTTTAAGGGACGGAGAACAGTCTCCCGGCGCTTCTTTGAATGTATATGAGAAACTTGAAATAGCCCGGCAGCTTGCAAAACTTAAAGTTGATGTTATTGAAGCAGGATTTCCTGTTTCCTCTCCGGCTCAATTCGAAGCTGTTAAAAGAATAGCCGAAGAATCTGAGGCTATTATAGCCGC
>JARLHC010000011.1 GCA_031292455.1 Ignavibacteriaceae bacterium | reverse complement strand
TTAAACACTGCTAACCTCCTGCCGGATTTCATCCGCGGTGCGGTTAACTATTTCGAGGGCCTGTTTCATCATTTCTTCATTAACGTAATTTTCCGGTTTGAACTTAGCAAACTTGACAAGGTCGGCGTTATTGAGGAAATCGTTGGTGATATCGATAATATTTTCTGTACCGTGTTTCTGTTTAAGCTGGAGATTCACTTCGGTAGTAGTAAGTTCCAGAGCGGGGAGGTTAAATTTCCTTTCGAAGTAAGCCCTGACTATTTCAGTAATTTCCGAGTGGTATTCCTTTACCATCCCCTTCTGCCAGAGCTGTTTAGATTCAAGCTCTTTGAGGGCATTAAGCGCCACTACATGAGCCGGGAGGATAATCTTTACAGGAGCGAGGACCTTACCTGCTTTTTTCTTCTTATACCAGAAATAGATATACACGGCTGCAGCGATAATTATAAGTCCTATTAAAACCCAAAGTATGATCATACGCCAATCGAGAGGGACCTTTACGGGATCTTTAACATCCCTGATCTCTGCCTGAGGATTAACCTGAACCGTATGGACCAAAACAGTGACGGGGTATGATGAGATAGTCTTTAATGTTGAATCATTGGGAGATAATTTTTCACCAGGGTTTTTGAGTGTGCGGTATTTTATTGCAATAGGAGGAATATTAACCACAGCAGAATCATATTTAGAGAGAATGGCATTTATTACAGTAACCATCCTGCCGTTTTCTTCTTTGGTTACAGCAGTATCCAATTTAATTATATCGGCGATCTTAAGACTATCCCTAATCTGCGGGGGAATAATGCCGATATTCTTATCATACTCAATCCTTAAAGTATAATTGATATAATCCCCCACCTTATAGCTAGTAGTATCGGTTGAAGATTTAACTCTTATATCCTGGCCAAAGAGAGCGGCATTAAATAAGAGGAGGAATATCAATAAAACTTTCTTTACCATCTTTTCTCACGCATTCTGAAAAACTGGACCAATGGGGTTATATAATTCTGCCCGGTAGAGACTTCAATACTATCAAGCCGGCTGGCGACAAAGATATTTTTCCTTTTCTCTTTATTCTCTTCCTGGAAGAACCTATACCATTTCTGAAACCTTTTATCAGAAGTATCGATATATCTTTCAGTGCCGGTTTCAGCATCAGTGAACTTTACGAGTCCGAGCTTAGGAATATTGTTTTCCATTTCATCCTTAAGAACGATGCCGATAAGGTCGTGTTTCCTGCCGACGATCCTTAATATTTTTTCATATCCTTCATCGATAAAATCAGAAAGGAGAAAGACGATACTTCTTTTCTTTATTGCATTGTTCATATACTCGAGGGCCTGTTTAAGTCCGGTAGATTTCCCTTCGGGTTCGAAAGAGAGGACCTCGCTAATAATCCTAAGGACATGGATTCTTCCCTTACGCGGGGGAACGAACTTTTCAATCTTATCGGTAAACATAAGCAAGCCGACCTTATCATTATTCTTCATGGCGGAGAAGGCCAGTATAGCGCTAAGTTCCGCGGCCACCTGCTGTTTAGTTTTATCGACAGTACCGAATATGAGTGAGCCGCTCATATCGACAACGAGCATAACGGTAAGTTCTCTTTCCTCTTCAAAGATTTTGATATAGGGATGGCCGAAGCGGGCAGTTACGTTCCAATCGATATTACGGATATCGTCGCCGAACTGGTATTCGCGCACTTCGGAAAACTCCATTCCCCTACCCTTGAAGACAGAGTGGTACTCACCTGAAAAGACCTGGTTTACAAGTCCCCTGGTTCTGATCTCGATCTGGCGGACCTGTTTAAGAAGCTCTTTAGTAAGCATTACGGTACTTCAATTTTGTTTAGGATTTCCTGTATAATATTTTCAGACGTAATTTCCTCTGCTTCCGCCTCATAGGTAACAGCAACGCGGTGGCGGAGTACATCGGGACAGATAGCCCTGACATCTTCAGGAATTACATATCCTCTTCTTTTAATAAAGGCCATGGCTTTAGCGCCGAGAGCCAGGTTTATAGTAGCTCTTGGTGAAGCGCCATAACTAATCATATCAGTTAATTTATTGAGCCCGAATAAGTTTGGTGTTCTTGTTGCGAACACTATATCGAGTATATACTTTTCAATCTTTTCATCAATATAGATATCCTGGACAAGTTTTCTTGCTTTAAGGATATCAGCGGGGGTAATTACAGGATTTACCTTTAGTTCAGTATTGAGGACATTCTGCCGCATGATTTTCATTTCCTCTTCGCGAGAGGGATAGGTAATTTTAATCTTAAGCATAAACCTATCGACCTGAGCTTCGGGCAGAGGGTAGGTACCTTCCTGTTCAATTGGATTCTGGGTAGCGAGGACGAGGAACGGCTCTTCAAGCTTAAAGGTTTCGTCGCCTATAGTAATCTGTCTTTCCTGCATTGCTTCAAGCAGTGCGCTTTGCACTTTAGCGGGTGCACGGTTGATTTCATCAGCAAGAATGAAATTAGCGAAGATAGGTCCTTTCCTGATAAAGAACTGACCATCTTTCTGATTATAGATCATTGTGCCGATCAAATCTGCCGGGAGAAGGTCGGGGGTGAACTGGATCCTTTGAAACTTTGCCTTCATAGCGGAGGCAAGGGTATTTATAGCAAGGGTTTTAGCAAGACCCGGTACGCCTTCCAGAAGGATATGGCCGTTGCCGAGGAGTCCTACGATCAGGCGTTCAACCATAGCTTTCTGGCCAATAATTACTTTAGTAATCTCGTTGAGCAGAAGGTCAATAAAAGCGCTTTCCTGTTTAATTCGTTCGTTTAATTCAGTAATATCCAATTTAAATCCTCATTTATGATTTTATTGATTTACTTATCGAAAAGTAATAAGATTAGACGTTTGCAAACTTAAAAATGTTGCATATTTTAAGCAAGATATTAAGATATTTTAATGTCTCCGGATACTTTAAATACTCCAAATTTTAAATACGATGTTTCCGGCATAGCAGGAAGTTTAGGGTGATCCATGGAAGCGGAGTTAAAGTAAACAAGCTGAATATGGCGGCCGGCTTTTACAGAAGCATTATTTAATGATTCAATAAAATCGTCCCTTGTAATATGATACGAACAGGATGAAGTGACGAGATAACCACCTCCGGATACGCACTGCAAAGCTAATTTATTCAACCTTTCATAACCTTTCTTTGCAGTAGGGATATTCTTCCTGCTTTTGGCAAATGCAGGTGGATCAACCATTACGACATCAAACTTCTTTCCAGCACCGGCGGTTTTCTCCAGGTAATTAAAGACATCCTCTTCGGTAAATTCTGTCTCTGCCGTAAAATTATTTATCCTGTAATTCTCCTTTGCAGATTCAATTTCGTTAGCAGAAGAATCAACAAAGGTTACTTTAGCAGCATCTGCCTTTGCAGCATGGAGTCCGAACCCTCCCGAATTGCAGAATGCATCGAGCACATTTTTACCGTTAACGAGTTTCTCAATAAAGAACCTGTTATCCCGCTGATCAAAATAAAAGCCGGTCTTATGACCTTTCTCAAAATTGATCAAATAATCTACTGCCCCGTCATTTATAAGTTCATTTTTAACTTCGCCGAAGTAAACAGTATCGCCGGAAGGGAGTCCTTCGAGTGTTCTGAAATAATCTTCATTCTTTGTAAATATATTTTCAGCGTTTAATTCTTCTTTAAGAATTTCTACTATAAGACTTACATTCTTTTCCATGCCGTATGAATAAATCTGCAGAACATAAGTATTATTATACCTGTCAATAATAAGTCCGGGAAGAAAATCACTCTCGCTGAAAGAAAGTCTGTATGAATTTCCGTCCGGATAAAGTTCTTTTCTAAGCTGAAAAGCATTTAATATATTCTTCCTGAAAACCTCTTGCAAATCATCTATGTTACCGGCGTTCAGAATGCGGACAGAGATAAGGGAGTTCTTATTATAAAATCCGGTACCGATTAGTCCCCCTTTGGAATCAATCACCTGCACAAGTTCTCCATTATCAATAGCTTCTTCAGTCCTTTCTATTTCATTGCTGAAAACCCACAAATGGCCGTTCCTTATTCTTCTGTCCTCATTTCTTTTTAATGTAATCTTCTTCATATATATATCTTATAAAATTTTATAAAAGCGGTCTAATTGTTAACTTAATGTCTTAAAAAATCCTGAATATGAAATTTAACCTATTATTTTTATTTATCATCATTTGTACAAGCTTATTTTATGGGCAGGAATACAATTATGCTGTAATATCCGACATTCAAATTGGATCTCCTAATTCTGAGCAGCAGCTCAATAAAATAGTCAATAACATAAATTCAAGGCCGGAAATAAAGTTTGTTGTTGTTATCGGAAATGCTACGCGGGATGGGAATGAAGATGAATTTCATTCGGCTAAGAAAATACTTGATAAGTTAAATATCGATTATTACCCCGTATCAGGATTTAATGATATGAAGTCCGGTTCCAGCGGCGGGAGTCTGGCAAAGGAATTATGGGAGGATGATAAGTTCGTACTTGAAGCAGACAGTTCTTCTAAACATATCGGTATAAATAACTTTTCACCATGGAGGAATAAGGGGCATTTTTCTGTTGAAGATCTTATGTGGCTTGATACTGTTGCTGCTGAAACCAACAGCAGCGAGGAAGTCTACTTTTATTCCTCCGTTCCGCTAAGTGAAAAGTATATAGGGAACTGGTACGAAATCCGGAACCGTCTTGGTACTAAATCCTGGCAGGCAGTTTTTTATCCTTCTTCACAGAATAAAATAACAACCGGAATAGTCCCTCCGAATATTGAAATCAAACCATCAGTTACAAAGGATAATAACTGGAATTATACATTAATTAACCACAGACCAGATACATTATTCTTTTATGAAATTACGTATGATACGCTGCAGACATTATGGGGCACTCTCAGTAAATCCGACACCCTGCATAGTTCCCCGGTAGATTCCTCCGGTTTTATAAATTATGCTGCCGATATAATCTGGCAGAAAGATCTTCAGAAAGAAATGTATGCTCCCGCACTTATAACTGAAGATAAGATTTTTACTGCATCATTCAGCGGAGATATAAATTGCTTCGATATTGAGGGAAACCTTCTGTGGACTCATAATCTTGAAAGGAATGTACTGAATGGCATGGCACGAGAGAAAGATCTTCTGTTTATAGGAACATATGAAGGAGACCTCTTCTCACTAAATGCCAACACAGGCCAGGTAGTGCAGGTAATCGGGATAGGCGAACCAATAACTTCCCAGCTGGTGCTTGGCAATATCCATTATAATGACACTGATACGAAGGGGCTAATTGCGTGTACTTCCGAAGGGAGCGTTTACTTTTATGAGATATATTCCTTTGAACTAATATGGCAGAAAAACATATCGCAGGAAATGATAAATACAAAACCTCTTGTCCTAAAGGATAAGATCTTATTTACATCACGGGACGGTACACTTTATAACATCGATCTCAACTCCGGAGTGCTTAACTGGAAATGGTCTTCCAAAAGCACAGGCTACCTTTCTTCACCGGTTACCAACGGAAAATTAGTCTTTGTTTCCTCAACTGACAGATATGTTACAGCTGTTGATCTTCTTCAAGGTACAACTGCATGGCGCAAGAATGATAACAGGGCAACCGAATCTCTCAATATAGCAAACGATAACCGGAAACTACTCATTAAATCTATTAGCGATTATTTCGTTATTGCCGATGCTGTTACTGGCAAGGGAGAAAAGAAAATCAAATGCCTATTTGGAACAGATAACGACCAATCCGATATTATCCAGTTAAACGACCGGTATCTATTCGGTGCCGGAAACGGTATTGTTTACATGATTGATAAGAACTTTAAGTGTTCCCCTCTTTTCTATTCAGGAAACTCAAGAATTACTACCCTGCAAAGAACAGGAGATAATCTTTTTACTGCCGCAAACTGTGACGGCAGAATAATACTATTTAAACTCAAACAGGACTAATGGATAAATTTTCAGGTATCATATTCGACATTGACGGAACCCTTACCTCATCCAATCAACTGATTTTCGCTTCCTTCAATCATATTGCAGAGAAGTACCTGGGCAAGCATTTTACAGATACGGAAATAACTAAATTGTTCGGCCCTACCGAAGATGTTATCCTGAAACAATTGTGTCCTGACAATTATGAAGAGGTGCGTAAAGACTATTATGACTTCTACGAACGGAATCATTCCATGGCTGCTCTGTACCCCGGAATCATAGAAATACTTGATATACTAAAACACAAGAAGATTCTCCTCTCAATCTATACGGGAAAAGGAAGGGATGCCTCAATCATAACGTTAAAAGAATTTAAGATCTATAACTACTTTGACCTCATAATTACAGGGGATGAAGTAAAAGAGCATAAACCCTCACCTGAAGGGATTACACTTTTTCTCGATAAGTTTAATCTGCCAAGGCATAAAGTCCTTATGGTAGGCGATGCTCCTGCTGATATAAAAGCTTCCCGTGCAGCAGGTGTAAAAGTTGCATCGGTTGTCTGGGACAGCTACTCTAAAGAAGCAGTCCTTAAACTAAATCCCGATTACCTGTTCAATTCGGTCAATGAGCTTAAAGAATTCCTGCTGCTTACAATATAACTTCATTCCTCTCTTTGCGGCTTTTAATTATATTCTATTCTCTCTATTTTATTATATTATTCCGATACCTTTAATAATATATTTGTTCAACTGTAATGCTGAATAGATTTTCCGGGTTATGCTGTATCATTATTGTTATCATGCTAAACGGGTGTGAGAGACAGCTCTATTTAAATAATTCCGATTCCGGAATTCCCCCTGCCGTACCTGTGGGGGTGAAAGTTGTTTATGCTTACGATGGTGCCGTCTTTATTGCCTGGCAGTATAATACCGAACCTGATTTTAAAGGATATAATGTGTACAGAAGCATAAACAACAGCAGCTTCTCGCTTCTGGCATTTACTACCAACAACTATTATTTTGATGATTCCCTGGACTATCAGACTAAATATTATTACAAGATAAGCGCTATAAATAATGCCGGCAGGGAAAGTCTTACATGCGATTCAATAATGGCTCAGCCGTTAAATCTTTATCCGCCCGGTACCCCTGCCACTTTGTCATTTAACATAAGCGCAAGGAACTGGTATAACCAGAAATCAGTTTACCTTAACTGGAACCCTAATTCCGAAGGGGACGTTGCATGGTATTATGTTTACAGAAGTATAAATGATAACTTCACTGCGGATAGTTCCACATACATAGGCAAAACTCATATAACTAATTATACCGATACCGTTAACCTTTCCCTGTATATAAATTATTATTACAAACTGAGAGCTGTGGATAAAGGCGGCCTGCAGAGCGGTGATAGCCATATTGTCCATGATATTATCTTCGATGTCCCTTCTGTCATATTTCCGCAGAACAATTCCCTTGTAAGTGCTTTCAATCAGTTTATCATTAAGACCATAGGTGTGCCTGCAGATTATAAAATAGTTGTTCAGACAAACCAGTTCTTCGACGAATTCTGGAACACTGTCGTTCACAGCACTGCAATAAACGATACATTATATATTGATTTTACGCCTGCTTCCCTTGATGTAAATGTAATTTATTACTGGCGTGTGGCAGCTTATTCCCAAAACAGTTCTGATCCTAATAGTGTTTCTCCCTTGTATCAATTTACTATAAAACCCTGATACACCTATTGAAAAAATTATTCTACATAATCCTTTTCTTAATGCATGGTCTCTCATTTGCTCAGAAATTAACCGACAGCCTCGATTTCTATATAGATACAAATCAAAAGAATAATCTCAATACCCGCCTGGAAAAACAGCTTAATACTTTTTACCTTACATCCTTTTTCTTATATACCGGACTCTCTAATAGTTTCATCTATAACTTAAATGAAAACTACAATTCAACGCTTGTAAACAGCACAACTAAAAGTATCCGGGATGAGCACTATTTTAACTTCAAAAGCGAATATCTGATAAGCCGCCCCTTACGGATGGGCCTGCTGGCTTCCAATAACATCCTATCTGATAACCGTAGTATTGAAATAAACTCTGCCTCCGTCTCCGATGCTGCGGTCTTTACAACATATACTCCTGAAGATAAAATTTATATCTCCCCTTTCCTTGGTTATACAAATAACAGGCAGATAGGTGTGGATAATCCAGGTTTACTTCTTGGATTCGAAGGCCTTGTCGATAACATCGACCTTACCGGCACTAATATAAATGCCGATATGAAATACAGGGATGAAGATATATCCCCTCGTAAAAATACTCTTAGAAATCTGGCGGTTGTTGTTACCAGTAATTTTACTGATAAGGTATCCAATAATATCGGTGTTAAACTTTCCCAGTCAAGAAAGGATTTCTATTATGCCGCTGATTCCGTTACTTCTACCGATTTTAATGTTGTAAATAATATACAGAGCAGAACTGAATCCGGCTACCTTATTGAAGATCGGCTTAAGTACGGCCAGGTGCTTCCATTCCTCTCCCTCGATTTCCTTGGCAGAATAAATTACAGGACTATTGACAGGGATACCCGCTATAAACTTCCCGCATCGGATGTAAAAACTCCCTCAGTATTCGATGCCACAGTAAATGAACTTAAAATTGAACTCGAATCTGATGCATCAATCAATACAGATAAATTCAATAGCACAATCCGGGCAAATTATTCTGAAAGAAATGAGAACAATGTTGCCAAGAATTATCTTGGCGTAACTAATACCCCATATGACCAGTTTTTTAATCAGAGATCTATTCAGGAGAGTATGAAAGATAACAGCTCTATCAGGGGCTCTATATCAATTACTGGCGATTACGACATTTCCCGTAATGACCACCTGTTCTTCAGCCTCTACCAAAATAAGCTCAGGTACGATACCCCCAGCAGCCAGAACTTTGACGACAGGGATGAACTCCTCTCAATGATCAGACTCAAATACTCCAGAGCACTTACTCCTTTCTTTACTGCATTCATAAATGTTGAAGGAACATATAACCATATTGTCTATATCTTCTCCGAGAGCAGTTCAAACAATAATGTCAACAGGGTTATCAGACTCTCCTCCGGCGGCGATTATAAAGGATATAATCTCTCTTCCTTGAATAGTTTTGAGGTGTCTGCTAATTATACTGTTTACGATTTTGAGGATTTAACTCCTAACTTCCAAAGCTATTCATTCCGACAGCTTAATATTGTAGATTCTACTACATTCAAATTCAGTTCCATTTTTTACGTCAATCACTATGGCTATGTTAAATTATCTGAACAGGGAGATCTTAAATGGGCATCCTTCTCTACAAGACCTATCCGCTACCTGGAAGAAATTTACTCTGAACCTAAACTGAATTTTGTTATCTCTAAATTTACCCTTTCCGGCGGCATGAGGTTGTTCATTCTGAATACCTATACTTATGATCTCCTTCAAAAAATACCTGAATCCGAATATTTAAGCATTGCCCCTGTCTCCGAAATATCCCTTATTCTTAATACTTCTCTCTTCTTCCGTATGTACGGTTATTATGAATTCATTACGACAAACAACACATCACATAAGAAACAGATAAGCTTTATTTTACAGAGTACATGGAATTTTTAATTGAAAAGTATATAATTTTTCTTATTTTCCTTAAATAAAATAAGGATCTTTTTGCCTGAAAATAATTACCACCTGGAAATAGAAAGCAATCCTAGGAATTTGATCACTGTCGAAGAGTTTGTAAACTATTTCGCCATTGATCTCGGAGTAAAGGTAGATAAAATTCCCGGACTCCTCCTCTCTGTTACTGAGGCTGCTACTAATGCTTTCATCCATGGAAATTAAAGCGATGAGTACAAGATTGTTACAATCGACGTTTCAATAAAGGATAACCAGCTTATCATCAGCATTAAGGATCAGGGGAAAGGATTCGACCCGGCATCAATCCCTGACCCTACTGAACCTCTTAATATCCTTAAAGATTCCGGCCGCGGTATCTACCTTATGCGCGTATATATGGACGATATTAAATTTATCATTACACCCCAGGGCACAGAAACTATACTTATTCTGAATATGTAGCAGCACACCCCCCGTTTCTTTCATTCAAATTCCTTTGCATATAGCTAATATCATTTTTATTTTATGCCAGTTTTAATTATTCATTATAATTTTTAGGAGAAAGAATATTATGGGAAGAAATAAAATCGCTGTCATAGGTGGCGGACAAATCGGCGGCGTTATTGCCCAGCTTGCTGCTCTTAAACAACTCGGCGATGTCGTCCTCTTCGATATTGTTGAAGATATGCCTCAGGGTAAAACTCTTGATATAGCTGAAGCTTCTAAAGTAGATGGTTTTGATGTCAACGTTAAAGGAACTAATTCCTATAAAGATATCGCCGGTTCCAACATTGTTATTATTACTGCAGGCCTCCCCCGCAAACCCGGTATGAGCCGCGACGACCTCCTTGTTACCAATGCTAAAATTATGAGATCAGTCGCTGAAGGCGTCCGTGATAATGCCCCCGGCTCAATCGTAATTATAATCTCTAATCCCCTCGATGCTATGGTAACCCTGTTCAAGAATATCTCCGGCTTCCCACCTAACAGGGTTATGGGACAGGCCGGCGTACTCGATTCCTCCCGCTTTGCTACTTTTATCGCCTGGGAATTAGGCGTCTCCGTTAAAGATGTTAACGCACTTGTCCTCGGCGGTCATGGCGATACTATGGTCCCGCTTACCCGCTATGCAAATGTCAACGGAATCCCTGTTCCAGAACTGCTCGAAAGAAAATATAAGAATAAAGAAAAAGCTGCACAGGTAATGAAAGATATGGTAGAGCGTACTAAAGCAGCTGGCGGTGAAGTGGTTAAACTTCTTAAAACAGGTTCTGCTTTCTATTCCCCCGCTTCTTCTGCCATTTCAATGACAGAAGCAATTATTTATGACGAAAAACGTGTCCTCCCTGTTTGCGCTTTCCTTCAGGGTGAATTTGGAGTTTCCGGATATTATGTCGGTGTTCCCGCTGTACTTGGCGCCGCAGGCGTAGAAAGAATTATCGAACTTACTCTTAACAATGAAGAAAAATCTTTGTTCGATAATTCCGTTAATGCAGTCAAAACTCTCGTGGCAGATATGGAAAGATTGGGGCTGTAATTTAACCAATATTTCCCCCTCTCCTTTGTTTGCTGCCTCTATGTCTGAATACTTGTTATTCTCATTATGAGGCAGCATCCTAATTTTTAACCAATTTGTAACATTTAACTGCGATTCCTTTCTATTCCACCTCTATTACATATACGACTCTACATACCCACAGAATACCCGCAGATAATATTTATCTGTACAAGTTGCCTATATTCATGCCTCTTTTTTCATATTAAAGTAAGATTATTTCGGATCATTCTCTTCCTTATATAAATTGGCACCTATATTGTATTGTATACTGTAATTTTGGTTGGTCTGGGAAAAAACAACTCTTTGGCCATGTCTCAATTCAATTTTTGGATTAATAATGAAAAAGTTGTACTTATTTATTTTACTCTCTATATCCTCAGCTACCTATTCCCAGAATTCCTGC
>JARLHC010000080.1 GCA_031292455.1 Ignavibacteriaceae bacterium | reverse complement strand
TATATAAATAAAGTAATTAATGATAATAGAATAAATGAAGTGATATTCTCACCTTTCGATCTTTCTTATAGCCAGATAATGACAATTGTAACCAAAAATCACAACGAAAATATTGATTTCAAGTTAATTGGGAATAATATGGACTTCTTGGTTGGCAAAACTACAGTCTCTATTCTTGATGATACCCCTCTTATTGAGCTTAATTACAACATTTCCATTCCTTTGATTAAACTCATCAAAAGGACTTTTGATTTGTTCCTTTCACTGGCAGTTTTGTTTTTTATTTATCCTTTTATATATTTAATAGTTCATATCAACAAAAAGCAAAGTGAGTTTCAGCAGTTCATTCTTAAAATACCAAAAGTAATAATTGGTAAATTCAGTTTTGTTGGCCCCGGGGAAAATGTATTTCCTAATGATTTATATTTAGGAAAGAAAGGTTTAACTGGTCTTTGGTATATTGAAGACAGTAAGGGGAAAGATTCTGAAAAATTGAATATTTATTATGCTAAGAATCAGAACATCTGGCTGGATTTTGAAATACTTGGAAAGACACTTATTAAAATGTGGGGTCCCCGGAAATAATTATGGCTAAAATAGTGTTGGATTTTGAAAAACCCATCTTTGATCTTGAAGCGAAAATTGATGAGATGAGGAAGTTCTCTGGTAATTTAAATATTGAAAAGGAAATAGTTAGGATTGAGGAAAAGGTCAAAAAGTTGAAAGAAAACTTATATAATGATTTGACTAGATGGCAGAGAGTTCAGCTCGCCCGTCATCCGGAACGGCCATATACCCTGGATTATATCTACTTGATGACCGAAAATTTTGTCGAGCTTCATGGTGATAGGTATTTTAAAGATGATAAATCCATTGTCGGTGGGTTTGCTAAAATTGATAATTTTAATGTGATGATTATTGGTCATCAGAAAGGGCGCGATACTAAATCTAATGTATTCAGAAATTTCGGTATGCCTAATCCTGAAGGTTATCGGAAAGCTCTCCGCCTCATGAAATTAGCCGAAAAATTTAATAAACCGGTTATTACAATGATTGATACCCCTGGAGCTTACCCGGGACTGGAAGCTGAGGAAAGAGGTCAGGCGGAAGCTATAGCTCGAAACCTTTTTGAGATGAGTAAATTGAAAGTCCCTATTCTTGTTATTATTATCGGTGAAGGTGCTAGCGGCGGTGCCTTGGGAATCGGAGTCGGCAACAGGGTTCTGATGCTTGAGAATTGTTGGTATTCAGTTATTAGCCCTGAATCTTGTTCCAGTATTTTATGGAGAAGTTGGGAATTTAAGGAACAGGCTGCCGAAGCATTAAAACTTACTGCACCCGATCTCCTTAACCAGAAATTGATCGACCGGATCGTTCCGGAACCTCTTGGGGGCGCTCATACCGATTATAAAGAAGCTGCAACTATACTTAAAAAAGTCATTATTGAAGAATTAACTCACCTTGTCAAATTAAAACCTGAAAAACTTGTCGAGAATAGACTCGAAAAATTCAGTAAAATGGGTGAGTTTATAGAATAATTTCTTTTATATCATTTTAATTTGAAATGTGTTAATTCACTTTTTCTTCAATCTAATTTAATAAGAAATTCTCTTTCCTTTTTAATAAATTAGTCTCGTCTATTTACAAATTCCGGAATGACAATATGTTATCCTACAAAACAGAAATACGGGTCCGGTTCTGCGAAACGGATAAAATGCAGTTCCTTCATCATGCCAAGTATATTGAGTTTTTTGAAGTTGCCAGAACAGAAATGCTAAGATATTATGGCCTTCCTTATAAGACTATCGAAGATAACGGAATCGAAATGCCGGTTATGGAAATTTCTGTTAAATATAAAAATGCTGCATTTTATGATGAACTTCTCACAGTGGAAGCCTCTGTAGGTCAATTAAATTCTCCTAAAGTTCATATTGATTATAAAGTATTTAAAGAGAATGGTCAACTTGCCGCTGAAGGTTATACGGTTCTTGCTTTTATTAAAACTTCTACTAAAAAAGCATGTAGACCACCGGAATTTTATGTTAATACATTAAAGAAACATTTTGAAATATGATTGACGATATCAAAAAGGTTATTCTATCAGCATTAAATGAGGATATTGGTTCAGGAGATATTACAACTGAGGCCACTATTCCAAAATCAATTTTAGGCAAAGGTATATTACTGATCAAAGATCAGGGAATTATTGCCGGCCTTCAGGTTGCTGAAGAAGTATTTAAAACAGTCGATAAGAATTTGGTCTTTCTTAAATTAATTAATGATGGGGAAAGGGTTAAAAATGGTGATATTGCTGCATCTATTGAAGGAAGCGCTGCAGCAATTTTAATCGCTGAAAGGACCGTACTTAATTTTATGCAGCGGATGAGCGGTATTGCAACAATGGCCTTTCATTTCAGCGAAAAAGTGAAACATACGAATGCAAAAATAATTGATACTAGGAAAACTGTACCTGGCTTAAGATTAATTGATAAATGGGCCGTTAAAATTGGTGGATGCGAAAACCATAGAATAGGTCTTTATGATAGATTCCTGATTAAGGATAATCATATTGCAGTAGCCGGTTCCCTCACAAAGGCTGTTAAAGCATGTATGCTCTATAGGAATCTTAAGCAAAATAATTTTCTTATCGAAGTGGAAACTACAAATCTGTTAGAAGTGGATGAAGCTATTAAATCAGGTGCTGATATTATTATGCTGGATAATTTCGAATTGGATGAAATGAGAAAAGCAGTTAGTCTGATAAACGGTAAATGCAAAGTGGAGGCTTCAGGGGGTATTAATATCCATACGGTAAAAGATATAGCTGAAACAGGTGTAGATTTTATTTCTGTGGGGGCTTTAACTCATAGTGTTAAAGCTCTTGACATTTCGCTTGACGTACAATTAAGCAGGATACATGCTCGATAAAATAAAACAATTAACAAAAGATACTGTCGTATATGGAGTCAGCACCATTATAGGCAGATTTCTTAATTTCCTCCTCGTCCCAATCTATACTTATGCCTTTCTGCCAAAAGAATATGGAATACAAAGTCAGATCTATGTTTTTATTTCTATTCTGAATGTAATTCTATTATTCGGAATGGATACTGCATATATGAAATATGCTGTTAATGTTAAGGATAGTGATGAAGAAAAGAGAAATTTCTCTACTCCATACTTAACAGTAATGATTGTTTCTTTCTTTATCTGCTCTTTTGTTATTCTGTTAAAAAAACCAATATTCGCATTGCTGGTAATTCCATCAGATTACTACTATATAATATTTTATACTTCGCTGATTCTGTTTCTTGATTCTCTTACTATTATCCCTTTTGTAAAATTAAGAATTGAACGAAAAGCTAAAAAATTTGCATTATTTAAGTTCCTTGGAATACTTCTTAATATTACACTCAATTATATACTAATTGTTAAGTTAAAATATTTAAAATTGGGAGTTGAAGCTATCTTTATCAGCAACCTGGCCTCTTCGGCCTTAACTCTCATTTTATTGTCTCCATCTATATTTAAATCAATTAAAATTATTATAGATTTACCTATTCTTAAAAAGCTTCTTAAGTTCGGACTTCCTTTTCTGCCTGCTGGACTCAGTTCCATTATGATTCAGGGTATAGACCGGCCTATTTTAACTCAACTAACTGACTTAAATACTGCTGGTATTTATTCTGCTAATTATAAACTTGGAATTTTTATGATGCTGTTTGTCAGCATGTTCCAGTATGCCTGGCAGCCGTTCTTTTTCCAAAATGCTCAGGAAAAAAATATAAAACAGGTCTTTTCTAAAATACTGACTTATTTTACTATTGCCGGCAGCCTTATACTAATTTTCCTTTCTTTATTTATTGATGATATTGTCAAATTCCATATAATTGGCAGGGGTACTTTAATTGGATCCGCTTATTGGGGGGGGCTGATAATTGTTCCGATTATTCTGTTTGGATATCTTTTTAATGGAATATATTACATATTATCAGCAGGAATGTTTATAGAAGATAAAAGTACATATATTCCAATAATTACAGGTCTGGGAGCAGCAATTAATGTTAGTGTTAATTTCCTTCTAATTCCTGTATGGGGTATCGTTGGAGCTGCTTTAGCAACTTTAGCAAGCTATCTTATTATGGCTATAGCTGTTTATAAGATTACTCAAAGATTTTATAAAATAAATTATGAAAAAAGGAAAGTAACTACGATTCTAAGCTTGATTATTTTGGCTGGAGCAGTATATTATTACTTGATGTATATTCATAAACTGTTTTTTACATATAAAATTTTTATCCTGGCGGGTTTTATAACTTCTTTATTTTTATTTGTGTTGGATAATAATGAGAAACTATTTATTAAGAAAAAGATTGGATTCAAACGATAATGGAAGATATAATTATTAATCTCAAAAGAATTAGTGATGAATATAATGACATTCCTCTTCCTGAATATGCAACGGAAGGAAGTTCAGGAATGGATATTAGAGCAGCTCTAAAAGATCCTATGATAATTAAAAAAGGGGAAATAGTTATAGTTCCAACTAATTTATCTGTTGAAATTCCCTTGGGATACGAGATTCAGGTAAGACCTAGGAGCGGATTAGCTGTTAAACATGGAATCGGTATATTAAATTCGCCGGGAACGGTGGATTCGGATTACCGTGGAGAAATAAAAATAATACTATTTAACTTTGGAAAAGAGGATTTCACGGTTCAAAGAGGGGAAAGAATTGCTCAGTTAATTATTACAAAAGTATTTAAGGCAAATTTTATAGAAGGAAATTTTCTAAAGGAGAGCAAAAGAGGATCAGGTGGTTTCGGACACACTGGAAAAGATTAATTTTCAGAGTAAAAAAATCTTTAGTGTCAATATGTCTTTTAAGATAAATACTCGTTAAGTTTATTCAACGCTCATAACACACATTTTTTATCATGTCGGATTTTATTCATTTACATAATCATACTCATTACAGTCTACAGGATGGTGCGTGCACTGTAGAAGGGCTTGTAAATGCTGCTGTTAAACATGGTATGCAATCGGTCGCTTTGACTGATCATGGCGTAATGTATGGAATTGCAGAGTTCTGCAAAAAAGCTACGGATGCCGGAATAAAACCGATCGTTGGGATGGAGGCATATATTGTGTCTGATGGGAGCAGATTTAATAGGGGCAAAGAAGAAGATAAGGGGAAAAAACGGGCTAAACTTTATAACCACCTTATTCTTTTAGCTAAAAACAAAATCGGATATAGCAACCTCTCAAAGCTCTCAACTCTTGGCCATACTGAAGGATTTTATTATCGACCCAGAATTGATCTTGAATTGTTAAGAAAATATAGAGAAGGCCTTATCTGTACTTCCGCATGTGCCGGCGGAGTTGTGGCCTCTCAACTTATTAATAATAATTATGAACTTGCAAAGGAAACTGCAAGCATTTATAAAGATATTTTCGGTGATGATTTCTACCTTGAGATTCAGGACCATAATATGGATATCGAAAAACCTGTTCTTGAAGGTATGCCCAAATTGGCTAAAGAATTAGGTATTAAATTAGTCGCTACAAATGACTGCCATTATATCGAGAAAGATCATGCTATCGCGCATAATATTCTTTTATTGCTGTCAGATAAAAATGGAACAGACTATCGTCAGTTAAGATATGGCACAGACCAGATATTCTTCAAATCTGAGGAAGAGATGAAGAAATTATTTAAAAACTATAAAGGCGCTATTGAAAATACTCTCGAAATAGATTCAAAAGTTAATTTCAAGATTGACAAAGATGGTTACCATTTCCCCAAATTCCCAATTCCTGAGGATTCTCCCGCGCAAACTCCGGATGATTATTTTGAGCTTCTTGCCAAAGAAGGTTTGAATAAAAAATTTCCAAAGCTTACAGGTGAAATAAAAGAACGATTCGATTTTGAGATTTCTACTATTAAGCAAATGGGATTTGCAGGATATTTTCTGATTGTTCAGGATTTCATAAACTCAGCTAAGAAAATGAAAATTCCGGTTGGACCCGGCAGGGGTAGTGCAGCTGGTAGTCTGGTAGCTTTCGCTTTGGGAATTACAAATATTAATCCTTTAGATTATGATCTTCTTTTTGAAAGGTTCCTTAACCCTGCCAGATACTCTATGCCCGATATTGATATAGATTTTGCTGATGATCAGAGAGGGGATGTAATTGATTATGTAAGAAACAAATATGGGAGCAATTGCGTCAGCCAGATAATTACTTTTAATCGGCTCTCCTCTAAAGCAGTTATAAGGGACGTTGCAAGGGTTCTGGGAATTCCGATTCCAACCGTTAATAAAATAACTAAATTCATTCCTTCCAAATTTGGAAAAGTATTTACTATTGACCAGGCATTGGCTGAAGTTCCGGAATTAAAGTGGGTTAAGGATTCAAATGAAGATGATATCAAAAATCTTATTAAGTATGCTAAAGTGCTCGAGGGAATGAATCGCAATGCATCCAAACATGCTGCTGGTGTTGTAATTACCCCGGATGATGTTAGTAACTATGTCCCTCTTGCAAATGCTGTCTCACAAACTGATATTGTAACCCAATTCAATATGAAGGAGATCGAAAATGCTGGTCTCCTTAAGATGGACTTTCTTGGCCTCCGTACATTAACAATTATCCGTGATGCTGTCGCTCTTATTAAAAAGAACCACAATGTCGATATAGAGATTGATAATATCCCGCTTGATGATGAAAAAACTTTACAACTCTTTTCAAAGGGACAAACTACCGGTATCTTCCAGTTTGAATCTGCCCCTATGAGGGAGTATCTCAAAAAATTAAAACCTACCTGCTTAAGTGATCTTGCTGCTATGAATGCTCTTTACCGTCCTGGTCCAATGGAATTTATTGATGACTTTTTAGATAGGAAGGCTGGCGTAAAAGAAACCACATATCTTCACCCTGAGCTGCAGCCTATACTCAAAGAAACACATGGAGTTATTGTCTATCAGGAACAGGTCATTCAGATTGCAAATAAGGTCGGAAGAATGAGTCTTGGCGAAGCCGATCTGCTTCGGCGTGCAATGGGTAAAAAAGATCTTCGTGCAATGGCGGATCAGAAAATTAAATTTGTCACTGGAGCCAAATCCGGCGGAATTTCTGCTAAAATAGCTGAAGAGATTTTCGAGACTATTGACAAATTTGCAAATTACGGGTTTAATAAAAGCCATGCAGTAGCATACAGCTATGTCGCATATCAGACTGCTTACCTTAAAGCTCATTATACACCCGAGTTTTTAGCCGCAAACCTTACTAACGAATTTGGCAATAAAAATAAAGTATCTACTTTATTGGAAGACTGTCGCAAATTGAAAATTGAAATTCTCCCCCCGGATGTTAATCACCCAACTGTTTACTTTGATGTTGATAACGGGAAGATCAGATTTGGAATGTCTGCCATTAAAAATGTTGGTATCTCCGCTGTCGAAGAGATTATCCGGAGCCGGAATAAACTTGGAAGACCCTATTCAAGTATTTTCGAATTCTGCGCCAATGTCGATACCAGGATTGTCAATAAAAGAGTACTTGAGGGCTTGGTTTATGCTGGTGCATATGATTCAATAAATAAGAAAAGAGCTGATCTTTTTAATGCCATCGAGGAAGCATTGGATTTCGGGAGCCGCCTACAGAATACAAATAAATCTGTTGAGAACAGTTTATTCGGGAATATTGCCGAAGAAGTTAAAATACAGGAACCGCTTCTTAAAAGTGCAGAACGATGGTCATCAAAAGATACTCTTGCCCGCGAAAGAGAAGTAACAGGTTTCTATGTTACGGGTCATCCGCTCACTAAATTTGAAATTGAATATAAGTCCTTTGCCACAATTCATCTTGGTGAGACTGAAGACCTTGAAGAAATAGAAAATGCCCGGGCTTGTGGAGTTATTACAGACCTAAAAACAAAGATCGATAAATCAGGCAGAACAATGGCCTTTTTTACTCTTGATGATTTTTCAGGCTCCTGCGAGTGTCTTATGTTTTCCAAAATATATGAAAAATTCGGGAAATATATTAAAGAAGAAGAATGTGTTTTTATAGTTGGTAATACTGAAAGCAGCGGCGATGCCATTAAGCTCCATATCAATGAGGTTATTCCTCTTAAAGAAGCCAAAGAAAAATTTACGGCAAGCGTCAACGTCTTCTTTGAAAAAGTAAAGAATAATCCTGAAACTGTTTCCGCCCTTAAAGGCATCTTTGATAAACATACAGGCAAAACTCCTGTCTACCTTCATTTCTTTAATAATGGTTCCAAACCTCGGGTTTTCTTCCTCAATGATTACCGTGTCAAAATATCAGACGAATTAGTTAAAGAAGTATTGTCTGTCCTCGGCGAAGATTCCATCCTCTTCGGCAGAAAATAAAAATGAAAACAACAAATCATGTAAATGTCAAAGTCCCAAACGAATATCGCAAATATGTATTTGGGGAAATAACCAATGTTTGGGTGCCTAACCCCTCCAATAATCTGTTGTAGCCTCCCCCCAATGGATCATAGCTTTCCCTTCCATGGATCATGACCTTCCCCCCAAGGGATTGTCTCTTTTCCCCCAAGGGATCATGACTTTCCCTCTAATGTATCATCACTATCCCTTATATGGCTTCTAACAATGCAAAAGAGCTACACAAGAGCTACCTATGAGCAACCTGAGAGCTACCTTAATCGGGATTTATTTTACTTTCGATGTGCCTGTCAACCCCTTTAGCCCCTCTTTCCGTCGGTAAAAATTACCATCCGGATTACAAAAACCAAAACCCCCTATACTATATACCTGCAAAAAACTCCTTTTTTGCCACTCCAAAATCAAACTATTTTAGTGCAAAAATACGGTACCAAATTGCACACATAAAACCACCGCTACCCACACCTGAAATTCTTCTTTCCTAATTCAGCAAAAGCCAAATCCCATAACAACTTATTCCACAACCAAGATTAATAAGAATACCACAACACCCGTGCCATTAAGTATTGAACTATTTGAGTATGAACCCCTCCTTCCATATTCCCAGATCTAAGAATTTCGGCTTCTCACATCCTTTTCAATATTGAGAAATAGTATATGGAAAAAGTTTCTAAATATTTCCCGTTTATCTTTTGTACACGTGACATATAAACATTTTCAAATAAACAGGTTGTTAAACTACCATCATTTTTGTATTATTTGTGTTCAAATTTTATTAAAAGGAATAAAACGGATTATGCGAAATCCGGATAATGCAAATTATTGGGCTTTAATTCTTGGCGCCTCCTCTGGATTTGGAGAAGCAGCATCATTAAAATTAGCTGAAGATGGTTTTAATATACTCGGCGTTCACCTTGACCGCCAGGCTACAATGGGTAATGTTGAAAGAATTATTAACCAGATTAAAAATACTGGATCAGAAGCTGTATTTTATAATATTAATGCGGCTGATGCTGTAAAAAGAGAAGAAATAATTGCGGACCTTAAAGTTAAATCGAAGGGGAAACCTTTTATAAAAATTCTCATGCACTCTCTTGCTTTCGGAACATTAAAAAGATTTATTCCGGGTGATGGAGAATTAGCATTGACAAAGGCACAATTAGAAATGACCCTTGATGTTATGGCTCATTCTTTAGTTTATTGGACACAGGATCTTGTTACGCATAATCTTTTAACTCCTAAAGCAAGAATTTTTGCAATGACAAGTTCAGGAGGACATGCCTCAATTCCATATTATGGCGCAGTATCGGCTGCTAAAGCCGCACTTGAATCTCACGTTAGGCAGCTTTCGTTAGAATTAGGGCATCTGGAAATCTCCGTTAATGCAATTATGGCGGGCGTTACTGATACCCCGGCTTTGCGTAAAATACCTGGCAGTATCCCCATGCTCGAAGTTGCAAAAAGAAAAAATCCCCGTAAAAGGCATACTACTCCTACAGACGTGGCCAGGATTATCTCTTTACTTTGTATGGATGGTGGAGACTGGATTTCCGGCAGCATCATTCATGCTGATGGAGGAGAAGATATCGTTAGCTATGTCGGACAAGGCGGAGATCTAATTTAGCATTTTTTCATCAAACAGATTATTTTTTTAAGGAATAAAAATGAAACCAATCACGATAACCGATGATAATTTTGAATTAGAAGTTTCAAATTCTGATAAACCTGTTCTTATTGACTTTTGGGCTACATGGTGCGGCCCATGCCGGATGATAGCTCCTATTATAGAAGAACTTGCTATCGAGTATGACGGTAAAGCAAAAATTGGAAAAGTTGATGTTGATGAAAATCAGCAGATTGCTATTAAATTTGGAGTCAGAAGTATCCCGACTCTTCTTATTTTCAAAGATGGGAAATTAAAAGATACTATTATTGGCGCTGTACCTAAAATTCAGATTGTAAATAAATTAAATGCAGCTTTATAAAATAGCATCTTTGTCATCTATTTATTCATTTCCTGATCATTCCCTGTAGTAGATAAGCTCATTTGTTGAATCTATAATTGACAAACTTGATGTACTGCCGTATTTTAAACATTATTCACTATGATTATTTACGTTTTTTCAGGCAAATATCATTGCCTATAAGTTAAGGAGATCATCATGAGGGTTTTTACTTCTATTGTTTTATTTATTCTCTTGTCAATTTTGGTATCTGCACAACAAAGAAATATCAGGCATAAAACCCCTCCCAAATTAGATGAGCCCGCAACTGTCATTGAAAAAAAATATTTATCGGACAATTTCCCTTTAAGCAATAATTATATCCCGGTTGAGACTATGACTAACGCATATAGCTTTGCTCAAATTGGGATAACGCCCCTTTATTTCGATTCTTACTCGGGTGTACTTGCACTTGTTCATCGGGGTTGGGCTGATCATTATGCTAAAAGTTCCGGCGAAATTTGGTATAATATTTCTACTGATTTTGGCATTTCTTGGAGCAGGGTTCCAGGTAGTATTGACGGTACACAATTACAGACATTAGGTCGCTATCCTAATATGTCAATCTCTAATCCTACAAAAGGACCTATTTCAGCCACCAGAGCTTTTTTTGTATGGCCGGAACTAAAAGATGCAAATGATCTCGGTTGGTTAGGTTATGGTGCTGATCAACCCGCTGGGTTGGGTTCACCCTATTCTGCATTAGATAAATCAAATGGTTATTATAATACCCAAATGATGGCATGGGCAGATGATAAAACCCAGGAGGTATTTTGGACGTCTGGTTTCTATCCTCCGACAGATGTAGATGCGCACTTAAAATTATTTAAAACTGACGATTTTGCCACGATCGACACTTTAAATCCACCTCAATGGAGTGACTCTGTTTTTGAAAATGGCGGTAATATCGGCATTGGCGGATGTGCTTTTAATGGCGTTCAATATGTAGGTGCCATTGGTACATTTAATGCTACGTTAGTTCCGAACCCTCCTCCCGGGGGCTACCTTGTTGGCTATAGTAAATCAACAGATCAGGGTAAAACATGGAGTTCTTTCAAAATGGCGGATTGGAGAAATATCACAAAATTTTCTCATTATGAAACTTTATTCGATTTTATAAATACTGATGATCTTGTTTCCTATCAGGGAAGTATGGGAGTCGATAAAAATAATCATGTCCATATTATTGTCTCCGTAACTGATACCACCACCGATATTAATCATGGTACAAACTCTATTATTGATATATTTGAAACTGATGCAGGTTGGGATGGAACAATTGTTTATTCCGGACTTAATACTGCCTATTCATCAGGCCCCGGTTTAGGTTTAATGGGACCAAATGCAGAATTAGCTTTTGATTCAACCCATTCAGTAATGGCTGTTCAGTTTATTAATACCCCTGCTTCATCAGCAACAAGGAATGATCTCTTTCTTACTTATAAAAGCATTACTGACTCTGTGTGGTCTACACCAGTAAATATGACTAACTCAGCAGCTACTATTAATAATACCTCAGCACATTTAGCCCCCTGCCTTAAGAAAGATGGTTATCAGTATACGGCATTCAGTGCGTTTTGTTATAGCCCGATTCCTTATGACTCAACCTATGATGGAAATAATACTGCAGTATTATATTGTGCTCCGTATTCGTTTACTTATGGTGCAACAGGTGTAAATGATCATGTTAACGCACTTAATAATTTTAATCTGTTTCAGAATTATCCTAATCCATTTAATCCAGGTACTACAATAACCTATTCCTTGCCTCAAAGAAATAATGTTTCATTGAAGGTTTATGATGTGCTCGGTAGGGAAATAGCAAATTTGGTTGATGCAATGCAGGAAGCAGGTTCACATTCAGTAAATTTCAATGCTTCAAAATTAGCTACCGGTTTGTACATATATACATTAAGGTCCGGTAATAATACAATATCAAAGAAAATGATGCTAATTAAATAGTCTTTTCCTGCCTTTATCTGTATTAACTCTTTTCCTTTCAGGTATTTGTAGTTGAACATAAATACCGATATGTTAAAGTAGATTTATTTTAATGGAATGATTATGATTAAATTCTGTATCCCCATGATTATCAGAACCTTCATTCTCCTTATC
>JARLHC010000079.1 GCA_031292455.1 Ignavibacteriaceae bacterium | reverse complement strand
GATCTTGGTTTTAAAGTATTTAAGCTGGCCAAATCAAACTTTTCTCTCTGGAATGCAGATGTAGATAAATCATCAGAGTCAATTCAACAGCAATTATCCCTGCATGTACAGCACATTTCGCCTGAAGCACAACAAGAATCCATATTATTTGAGTTATTACTTAAATCCGGCATCCCGATCACTACACCTGTAAAAACAATTGTTCTCTCTGCGGGTAAAGGTAAAAAGTCAGGAGTAATCTATACGATAAATGACAATGAGCTTGTCATCTGTCTTGAAAAACAATTAACTCATGAACTTATAAAAGGAATAGCAGAACTAAAGCCGCAGCGTGTAATCTGTCTTGACGAAGGCTTCCAAAACAACGATCAGCTAAAAACCAATGCAGCCCTTATAATGAAAAGTAATGGCATCATTAAATTCCAAACAGTATAGCTTAATCCTTATAATTTTGTATAGTTATTGCTTTCAGAAAATATTATGGTAAATAAAAAATTAAGTTATGAACATTGAAGAAATAATAAAGCAGCCTGAAGGTAGACGCCTCGAGTTCAAGGAAAACTTGAGTGATGGTAATCGTATTGAAAGAACTGTAGTTGCATTTAGCAATGATGCTGGCGGTGAAATATATCTTGGTATTAAAAACGATCCGCGTGAAATTATAGGGTATAATGAAAACGAAATATTTAAACTTGAACAGCAATTATCAAATATTATATTTGATAATTCACAGCCTAACATTGTGCCCGATGTTGCTGTTGTTAATTATCAGGGGATGTACCTCCTCAAAATAACTGTTTATCCGGGAAGTCAATCACCCTATTTTATTAAATCTCTCGGCAAAAGTAAGGGTACATATATTCGTGTTGGTTCGTCTAATAAACCTGCTGATGAATCTATGTCGCAGGAGTTGGAAAGAAGAAAACGAAATATTTCTTTTGACTCACTGCCTTTCTATGAGTTATCGGCAGATGACCTCAGTCTCATTTCTTTGTCTAAGCTTTTTCAGGAGCAGACCGGCAAGAAATTCGATAAAAAAGCATATGAAAAATTAGGTCTGATATTTAACGAGAATGGGAAAGGAATCCCTACTGTTGCGGCTGTTTTACTTTCTGATAGTGAAATAAAAACAAAAGAATTCCATTATTCAAAAATAGAATGTGCCAGATTTAAAGGTTCAACTACATCTGGCACTTTAGATTCGCAAACGATAAACGAGTCTGTCTGTTTACAACCCGATCTTGCAATGAACTTTATTAAACGTAATATCAGGAAAGGTTCTGAAATAAAGGGAGTTTATCGCAAAGAAAGGTGGGAATATCCAATCGCTGCAATTCGTGAAGTAATTATTAATGCAATAATCCATAGAGATTATTCGCTTCTTGGTAGAGATATTAAAGTTGCAATTTTTGATGATATGCTGGAAATAACAAGTCCCGGTTCTCTTCCTCAGTCAATTGATATAAATAATTTATCCAGTGGCCTTTCTGAAATTAGGAACAGAACTCTTGCGCCTATTTTCAAGATGCTTAAATTAATTGAACAGTGGGGAACTGGTTTTATAAAACTGAATTCAGAACTATTGGAGTATCCGGAAATTGATGTTAAATATATTGAGCCCGGTTTGTCTTTTCAGGTTCAGTTTATTAAAAAGGATTATATTACTCCAAAAAGTAAACTTGTGCGGGAGTTGGGACCAGGTTGGCACCAAGTTGGGACTAAGTTGGCACCAAGTTGGCACCAAGTTGGGACCAAGTTGGCACTAAGTCAGGAAATGGTTAAATCGTTGCTTCAATCATGTTTATCCACTCAGCCAATTACTGCTCTAATGACTCAATTTAATTGGAGTGACAGATCAAAGTTTAAAAAGAAATTTATTAATCCTTTGATTGTTATTAATCTTTTGTCAATGTCTATTCCGGATAAACCGAATAGTTCTAAGCAGAGGTATATTATTACTGATAGGGGTCGTATGTTATTAAAATCATTGGATGAGAATAAAGAATAATCAATGAAACTAAAATTCGATAGCACTCTTCAGTTTCAAACAGATGCAATCAACAGTATTGTCGATTTATTTGAAGGACAACCACTTCATAAAGGTGATTTCTCTGTCGAAATAAGCTCATCAGTTTTAACAGGCCAGGGGAGTATCTTCCAGAATGAACTTGGTATAGCTAATAATTTAGTTCTTCCAATTAAGACCATATATGAAAATCTAATCTTTATTCAGAAAAAAAATGATCTTGATTTAACACAGGAAGATGAGTTTGAAAAGAACGGATTAAATTTCTCTGTCGAGATGGAAACGGGTACTGGAAAAACTTATGTCTATCTCCGTACTATATTTGAATTAAGTCAGAAATATGGCTTTAAGAAATTTATTATTGTAGTTCCAAGCGTTGCTATTCGTGAGGGTACTCTAAAAAATATTGAAATTACTCAGGATCATTTCAAAGCATTATATAATAATATTGAATTTGAACACTTTGTTTATGATAGCAGGAAAGCCAATAGGTTAAGACAATATGCAGTAAGTAATCAAATTCAAATAATGATTATAAATATTGATGCATTCAGAAAGGATTTTTCCGATCAGGAAGATGATAAAAAGAGCAATGTGATCTATAAGGAGCATGATAAATTATCTGGAAGAAAACCTATTGAATTTGTCCAGGCTGCAAAACCTATTGTATTTATTGATGAACCTCAAAGTGTTGATAATACTCCTAAAGCTCAGGAAGCAATAAAATCATTAAACCCATTGTGTATCTTAAGATATTCAGCCACTCATAGGAATTTATATAATCAGGTTTATAAGCTCGACCCAATTAAAGCTTATGAATTAAAATTAGTAAAACAAATTGTTATTGCCGATATAAAAGGCTCTGAAGCTCAGAACGATGCCTATATAAAACTCCTTAATGTTGATAATAAAAATGGTATTAGGGCAAGATTAAGAATACAGGTGCAAACTAATTCTGGTATTAAAGAAAAAGATCTCTGGGTAAAACAAAATGCCGATCTTTTCAAGTTATCTAATGATAGGGAATGTTATAAAAATGGGTTTGAGGTTTTAGAAATAAGCGCGGAGCCGGGAAATGAATTTATAGACTTTACATCCGGGCGCTTAATTATCGGGCAGGAAAGAGGTGGGTTAAAAGATGATATTATGGAATTCCAAATAAGAAGCACCATTAAAAAACATCTTGATAAAGAACTACAATTAAAGGATAAACATATTAAAGTATTGTCTCTCTTTTTTGTTGACCGTGTAGCTAACTATCGGCAGTATGATGATGATGGAAAGCCCTCTAAGGGTAAATTTTCCAGGATGTTTGAAAAACATTATACTGATTTGATAAATATGCCGCAATATAAAGAGCTTGTGAATTATCCTTTAGATAAGCTGCATGACGGATATTTCTCTCAGGATAAAAAGGGAATATTAAAAGATACAAATGGTATTACTCAAGCTGATGATGATACCTATGCAAAAATTATGCGCAATAAGGAACAGCTCCTCTCGTTTGATGAACCGCTCCAGTTTATATTTTCTCATTCGGCATTAAGAGAAGGATGGGATAATCCTAATGTTTTCCAGATTTGCACTCTTAATGAAGGAAAATCTGTTATTAAGAAAAGGCAGGAAATTGGACGTGGCTTAAGGTTACCTGTTAATCAGGAAGGGGATAGAATATTCGATCAGAATATCAATAAATTAACAATTATTGCCAATGAGAGCTATGAGGATTTTGCCCGCTCTCTTCAAAAGGAATTTGAAGATGACTGTGGTGTAACATTCGGGAAAATTCCTAAGATTGGTTTTTCTAGGATTACAAGGATTATTGATGAAAAGGAAACAATTGTTGGAAGGGTCGAATCTGAAAATATATGGAATCAATTGTTTATAAATGGTTTTCTTGATGAATCGGGTAAAATAAAAGATTCCTTTAACCCAAAAGTAACTGGCTTTACTCTTGGTTTGCCCCTTGCTTATAAAGATATAGAACAAGAGATTATTAATATAATTCAATCATATCAGCTGGAAAGACATATTAAAAAAGATGAAGATCCGGTTAAACTAAAGATAAATAAACAGGTATTTCTTGATCCTGAATTTGAAATTTTATGGAACAAGATTAAACATAAAACAACTTACCAGGTAGAATATAAATCTGAAATATTAAAATATAATTGTGTTACCAAAATAAAACAGATGGAGAGAATTGAACCTATTAAAATCAATTATCGGGAAGGACAAATTGATGTAAGTAGAAAGGGCGTTTTAGGCGAAGAAACAAGAGCAAGTACTTATAAAGTAAAATATTCAGGGCCATTACCCGATATTATAAACTATTTGCAGCGGGAAACAGAACTTACTCGTAAGACTATTGTGGAAATACTCATTGACAGTAAAAGACTTGAAGAATTTGCCATCAATCCGCAAAAATATATGGATTCAATTTCCTCAATCATTAAACAAGAATTACATAAATTAATGATTGATGGCATTAAGTATGAAAGAATTGCTCAGCAGGAATGGAGCATGAAGTTATTTAAAGATGAAGAGGTGCTAAGCTATTTAAATAATAGACTTAATGTAAATAAATCAGTTTATGATGCAATTATATACGATAGCGAAATTGAAAGAAGGGTTGCCGAAGAACTCGATAAACGTGAAGATATAAAATTATTTGTAAAACTTCCCGCATGGTTTAAAGTAGAAACTCCCGTTGGAGAATATAATCCCGATTGGGCAATTGTAAAACATGAAGACCATACTATTTATCTTGTCAGAGAATCCAAGGGAACAAAAGATTATCTTAAATTAAGAACTTCCGAATCTGATAAAATCAGGTGTGGAAAGGCTCATTTTGAAGCTTTAGATACAAGCTTTGAAGTCGTAACATCCGCCTCCGAAATTTGATCATATTTATTCCAACTATATAATTTCATAATAACAATCCGTTTTAGCTAATATTATTCTCCCTTTCTTTATATTTACCTATCTAAAATTCAGGAAATATTATGTATCGTTCTAAACTTATCGCCTTGCTGTTTATTATCTCCTCGTGCTTAATCTTTGCTCAGGATTCAACTCAGACTTTCCTCTCTATCAAATCTACCGGTGTCGAAGAGTTCCTTACTAAACACCCTGATTATGACGGCAGGGGTACTATTATTTTTATCCTCGATACCGGCGTCGATATGGGTATCGAAGGCCTTACTAAAACTTCTGAAGGCAAAACTAAAGTAATCGATGTGCGCGACTTCTCCGGTGAGGGTAACCTTACTATGTATAAAGCTGATGTTTCAGGTAATAATTTTACCAATGAGGATATGCACTTATCTGTAAAAGGAGCCGATAAACTCAAATCAAAAGATAATAAATACTTTATTGGCGCAATTAAGGAAAAGAACTTTGTAAACTCCGTCTCTGGTGTGTCGGACCTTAATGGCAATGGTAAAAAAGATGATGTCTATATTTTCGTCGCTTTTATTGATGATAACGGCGACTGGACCGCTTACTTCGATACAAATTGTAATGGCGATCTCTCCGATGAAAAACCAATAAAAGAATATCATAAAAACTTTGATACTTTCAAGATATTTAATCCTAATAAACTTACTCCGTTCACTTTTGCAATGAATATATTGCCCGGAGAAAATATTCTCTCTCTCCATTTTGACGATGGTTCTCACGGTACGCATGTTGCCGGCATTACTTCTGGCTATATGTTGAACGGTACTTACCTTAAAGGTGTTGCCCCCGGCGCTAATATAATCAGTCTCAAAATTGGTAATAATAATTTCCCCGGCGGAGCTACCGTTACCGAAAGCATGAAAAAAGCTTATCTCTATGCTGATACTATTTCAAAACAAAGAAAAGAACCCTGCATCGTTAATATGAGCTTTGGAATTGCTTCTGAGATAGAAGGAAATTCCGAAATGGAAAAATTCCTTGATGAATTAATGAAGAATAATCCTTACCTGTACATTTGCGTAGCAAATGGGAATGATGGACCCGGTATCTCAACTGCAGGGTTGCCCTCTTGCTCTGAATATGTATTCTCTACCGGTGCTGTTTTAACTGATGAGGTCGCAAGAGATCTGTATGGTGCCCCCTTAACCCGCAATGTCATTTTCCAATTCTCTGGCAGGGGAGGCGAGGCTAATAAACCTGATGTAGTATCTCCCGGTGCATGTGTCTCTACTGTTCCTAATTTTTCAAAAGGCGATCTGTTCCAGGGAACTAGTATGGCTTCTCCTTATTCTACAGGTGTTATGTCTCTTATTCTCAGCGCATTTGTAAAAGAATATCCCGATCTTAAAATCCCTTCACAGCTCCTCTACAAAATTGTCAGGGAAAGTGCTGTAAAAATGGATGGCTATTCTTATCTCGACCAGGGAAGCGGTTATATCAATATAATGAAAGCATGGGATCTCCTTAAAAAATATGTCGCAGCAGGTGAAATAAAAAATTTCGAGAAGTACTCTGTCAATTCCTTTGCTCCCGGTATGCCCTTTAATATGGCTTCAGCTCTCTATATTAGGGATGGTTCATATCTCACTGGCGACGAGTCATTTAAATTCCATATTAAAAGAGAAAATTCTCAGAAAGCTAAAAGCTTCTATAGAATTTATAATCTATCCAGTGATTGCGACTGGCTTCTGCCTGTTCAGAGAAAAACTTATATAAGAAATAATTCACCCGCTGTTGTCAATGTTTCTATTGATAAATCAAAAATTATTAACCCGGGTCTCTATTGCGGTAAGATCAGAGCTTCCAGGGATGATAAATCCCATATGCCGGAATTCGAAATGCTCGCCTCTGTTATTATCCCGTATGAATTTAACTCAGCAAATAATTATAAGATTGACTGGAAAAATGAGATCGTCGATCCCGGAATGCTGAAACGCTATTTTATTAAGCTTCCTGCAGGACAGACAATCATGCATGTCGGCCTTAACAGTATTCAAAATAAATATGCCTTGGTAAAATACCATCTCGCAAGCCCCGATGGCGAGCAGATAGAACAGTCTCCTTCTTTAAGTAGTCCAGGTAATAATAGTATTGTAGAAAAAAATTATTACAATCTTGAACCTGGCGTATATGAGCTCATCGTGGAAGGATCATTCTCTGCTTCCTCTGTTAGCACCTATGATTTTACTGTATCGTTTAGTAGCATTCAAAGAATTGATGATAATAAGTTGAACTTTGTCGATAAAAATATTGACTTGGTTAATCCATTCAATCAGACCCTGACTTATTCTATGAGAGGCAGGATCTCCGGATATTCCAGAAGCTTTAAGGCTGATCTGAACTCTAAAATTGCTTATAAGTATCCTTTCTCTTTTAAGAAAGGTGAGTCAGAGAAAAATTTTCATATTATTTTAAGCAAACATGACTTTAATAAAGTAACTGACTTTACTTTTGAAATAGTCGATTCTTCTGGCTTTGCTGTATCCAAAGGGGGATTGGAATACCGTACTGGTGACCTGAATATCTCTGCAATGGGTGGTAAAAAAGAAGGTGAGTATAATCTGCTCCTTATCCCTGCTTTCACTAATGCTAAAGATAGCATGACCGTAACTATTCAGGAAGAAACTGATTTTGAAAAACCAAAGAATTTTGACGTAAAAGCAGGTGCTGAAGATCTTACTCTTTATCCCTCTGTCTCAAATCAGATAAGTCTTGATTATTCTAAACCTGATATCGATATTCCTGCTGATGCCCTCTACCAGGGTAAGATAATTTTCTCATCTTCTAATAAAACAGTTTATATATTGCCTCTTTGTATTTCCCCAAAATAGTTTATCAAAATATTTTGAAAATACCTGCTTCTAAAAATATTTCAAAAGGCATTCAAACTATTGCTGTATTCGAAGCCTTTAAAGGAATCCTCGTTCTAATAGCTGGTTTTGCACTCTTAAACCTTGTGCACGGGGATCTTCAGTATCTTGCTGAAAATATTGTCAGGCATCTCCATATGAATCCTGCCCGCCATTATCCCCGTATTTTCCTGGAAGCCATTGCAGGCATTAGCTCTTCTCGGATTAAATTGTTCGCTGCCTTTGCATTCCTCTATTCTGTTATCAGATTTGTTGAAGCTTATGGTCTATGGCATTTTAAGGCATGGGCCGAATGGTTTGCTATATTGTCCGGCGCTATATACATTCCGGTTGAGCTTGTAGGACTGTACAGACATGCAAATGTCATTAAAGGTTCCATTTTCTTAGTTAACCTGTTCATCGTTCTCTATCTTCTTTATATCCGGATTATTATTAGGAATTCTCCGCAGCAATTGATAAATATTGATTCAAAAAATTAAAAGGTAATACATGCCAAAATATATTCAGTCCCCATCTATTATTAAAGCAGCCGGTAACCTGCCTAAAATTATAGAAGAATATGTCGGAAGAGTTAATACTCAGAATGATGATATTAGTATCGCACGCATGAAAAGCCCCGAAGGTTGGATAGAACCTGGCCAAACTCCGGAATTTGAAGAATTTACTCTTGTTGTCAGGGGGACTTTGAAAGTCACTACTAAAGAAGGGGATCAGTCATTAAAAGAAGGTCAGGCCGTTCTCCTTAGAGCGGGGGAATGGGTTCAGTATAGTTCCCCTGAACCCGGCGGCGCTGAGTATATATCGGTTTGCCTCCCGGCATTTTCTCCCGATTCTGTCCATAGGGATGGTTATTAAATAAATCACAGCATAGGTATTATTTCTTGCAATTTTAGTTTATTACTCTTTTTATCTGTATATTAACTACATGACTTGGCGGGTATTCCCCTAGTCCTGATTTTCTCATCATTAATGCATTAAAAAGGAAAGAAAATTTGAAAAAATCCCCTGTATATGTGGGGGATTGTCAATTTAAAATAATAGTCCCAATCGAATAACCAGGTACTTAAGAAAGAACTGGAATATATCTTAAAATAAATCTGTCTCCGCAAATTTTATAACTTCAGGTAGTACTCTTCTTTCTGTGAATCCGGTCATGGTATTGGTTTTAATTATTCAATAATATTAAAAATCTCAGAATACTTTTTCGGTTATGCCTGTAAGTACTCTGTATCAATAAACAAAAACAAAATAAAAGGAAAGTTCAATGAACATCTATGTAGGAAATCTTGCAAAAGACGTAACCGACGAAGAATTACAAAATGTATTTGCCGAATACGGTTATATTAAAAGTGCCAAGATTATTAGAGATCTCTTCTCAGGCGAATCTAAAGGATTCGGCTTTGTCGAAATGCCGGGCGTAGCTGAAGCTCAGAAAGCTATCGATAGCTTGAATACTAAAGATCTTAAAGGCAAAAAAATTGTTGTTAATGAAGCAAGACCTAAAACTGAAAATAACAGAAGAGGTGGCGGCGGCGGTCGTGGCGGTAGCAGTAGCGGAAGCAATAACCGTGGCGGTGGTTCCGGCGGTAGAAGAAGCTGGTAATTATCCTCTGAAATTACGTATAAGCCTCTCGTAAGGGAGGCTTTTTTTATATTATTTTATTATTTGTGCGAATAGGACTATATCTAATGAAAAATTTAATATTTAATGATTTTAACTTCTCTAAGGAGATGCATCTGGCTATCAATGACCTCGGCTATGAGGAAGCTACCCCTATTCAGTCACAGGCTATTCCTGTCTTCCTTGAAGGAAAAGATATTATCGGACAGGCCCAGACTGGCACCGGTAAAACTGCTGCCTTTGGTATCCCTATCCTTGAAATTGTTAAAGCCGCTGATAAAAGTATCCAATGCATTATACTTTGCCCTACCAGGGAACTCGCTATCCAGGTTTCTGAAGAAATGTGCAAACTCGCTAAGTATAAAAAAGATATTGCCATTATTCCTATATATGGCGGACAATCTATAGATCGACAATTGAAAGGTCTTAAAAAAGGCGTGCAGATAATTATCGGTACTCCTGGTAGAATCTTGGATCATCTTGACAGGAGAACTATTAAACCGGGCGGCGTTAAAATTGTCGTCCTCGATGAAGCAGATGAAATGCTCGATATGGGATTCAGGGATGATATCGAACTTATCCTGAAAACTACCCCTTCTTCCAGGCAGACTGTGCTGTTCTCTGCAACTATGCATAAGTCTATCGTTGACCTTGCTAAAAAATATCAGCGCGATCCCGTTAATATTAAAGTCGTCCATGAAGTCCTGACCGTCCCTAATACCGAACAAATCTATTTCGAGGTTCGTGAAAGAGAAAAACTGGAATCTTTATCCAGGATAATTGACCTCTATAACCTTAAACTCTCCCTTATCTTCTGCAATACTAAAAGAGGTGTAGATGAACTTGTCGATCACCTTCAGGCTCGCGGTTATTCGGCAGAAGGCCTCCACGGGGATATGCAGCAGAATACAAGGGAACGCGTAACCGATAAATTCCGTAATGGAAAGATCGATATGCTCGTCGCTACCGATGTTGCCGCCAGAGGCCTCGATATTGATAATATTGAAGCTGTATTTAATTATGATATGCCCCAGAATGAGGACTATTATGTCCATCGTATCGGCCGTACCGGCAGAATGGGTAAAACCGGTAAAGCTTTCACATTCGCTACAAGTAATGAAATATTTAAACTAAGGATATTTCAAAAGTATATTAAAACAAAAATCAAATTACAGCAGCTCCCTACCTATGGTGATGTTGAGGAAATGAAGGAAAATATCTTCCTCGGCGAAATAAAAGAAGTTATTAAGAAAGGTGATTTGAAAAAATATACCCACCTTGTCGAGAATTTGATAAATGAAGATTATACCTCTCTCGAAATTGCTGCAGCACTTATTAAAATATGCCTGCCTCCTCCTGTCAAAGAACCTGTAAGAGAGTTCATTAAGGAAGGTAAGCCTGAAAATGGCAGAGATAAAAGAAGAGATACTTCCCGCAAAGGATCTAAAGAAAGATTCAGTAAACCTAATACCGCAAACTCAAAAGAAGTAAGATTATTTCTGAATGTCGGAAAGAAAGATAAAGTTCGCCCCGGTGATATACTCGGTGCTCTGGCAGGGGAATCTGGCTTGCCCGGGAATTTAATAGGCGATATCGATATGTACGATAGTTACTCTTTTGTAAATGTCCCCGGTAATTATTCCGATAAAATTATTGACTCCGTCTCCGGCTGTAAAATAAAAGGAAAGAAAGTTCACATCGAGGAAGCTACAGGTAAATAATATTAAAAAGGCAGAGTTCCGTATTCATTCGGTTTCTCTGCCTGTCAATAATTATATTATAATCCTAAATTAGCCTATTTACGATGTCCTCCCGTATCACCATGTCCCTTTCCATTATGATCATCATCATTATCATGATTCTCCTTGCCTATTTGTATACGGAGTATTTCCCCGAATCCTGGAATAGGGGGACCAAATCCTTTGTTTGAAACATATAAAGCACCATCTGGTCCCATTGTAATACCCGTTGGGAAAAATAAAGAATCTGCAATTACTTCACGTTTTCCCGAAGGTTCTACTTTTACTATCCTTCCGGTACTTGGAGCCGGACCGCCGGTAACTGCTGAAGACTCTAATACGTACATTCTGTCATTTTGATCAATTACTAATCCCAGTACTTCCGAAAATCCTCTTGCCCATATCATCGACTGTCCGCTTGGAGTAACTTTATAAATATTCGAACCACCTGCTACTGTCGGGAATGTATCTAAATTACCGACAAAGAAATTACCATGATATGCAACTGATGTGGGTACAATATGTCCGTAAATTGCTGAGAAATCTATAACACGTTTAATATCTCCATTTGTAGTAACCTTAACCATTTCACAATGATTTGGCTCCACTGCATATAAATCTCCTCTCACATTTACCATGCTGTACCATGTTCCGTCTGGTTCAAAATCATCCGCATTAGGATGTGCAACTGGATGTGTCTTCTGATAGTAGCTTAAATCAGCAACTACATTCCATGTTCCGTCAGGATTTATTTTAATTATTGAATTTGGTGTACTCTCTACACCGTGCGAACACCCCGCACCCCCTAAAAGGGCATAAAGTGTGTTTCCGATAAAAGCAACATCCGCTGCTCCCATATGATCCCCCCTGGCATCCTGGGATGATGGTAATTGATCAGCTACGACTGTTAATACTCCATGTGAATCCAATTTTACAACTCTCGCTGTATGCCCCCCTAAATAAGGACCAATTGGTGGAATTACTGAATCACACAATCCGGCCGTGGATATACTGCCTCCGAGTCCTCCTTCAGCTACATATAAATAACCATCAGGCCCGAATTTCAATCCCCTCGGAGCATTTAACCCTGTGGCAAATACTGTAACGTTGGGATTACTATTAACCTTCAGCGCAATTGCTGATTTATCAACACTAGCTGCGACTGGTATTTGCTCTTTATTACTGCAAGAATAAATAATTAATGCAGCTGCTATAAATAATAAAAGGTAGAAAATTTTTGTAATTCTCATAAGCACTCCTTTATAATTTGTGGTATATTTAATCATATAATTAAAAGAAGTGCACATAAAAACACTTGACCGGAATCAATGGTAAAATATCGAAGTGCTTTGAATTAAATATCTTATCACACTATCTCATAATAACAATATAACGTAATGTCCTTATTTGGTTCTTATTTAAGGGGCATCAAATGTTTTACGTTAAAAGAAATCAGCATAGTAAATTATCCTTATTTGGTTCTTATTTAAGGGCCTCAAATATTTTGCGTTAAAAGAAATCAGCGTACGTAATAGAATGTCCTTATTTGGTTCTTATTTACTGGCCTTAAATATTTTGCGTTAAATAAATTCAGCGTAATGGAATGGCAGTGAGGGAAGCTGTTTGAACATAGTGAGTTCTTCCCGAGCAATGAAATGGAGCTGATTTTTTAGTAAAACATTTG
>JARLHC010000078.1 GCA_031292455.1 Ignavibacteriaceae bacterium | reverse complement strand
GTATCCCATTTGATTCCACCGTTTGTAGTTTTATAAATAAATGCTTTGGACTGAGAGTCACATAAAGCAAAACCAAGATTTGAGTCAAAAAAATGAACCTGAATTACATCATAAGTAGAATCCGGAAGCGGAACTAATTGAACATTCCAGGTTTCTCCGCCATCAGTAGTTTTGAGAATTCTACCATAATCACAGCCGACAAAGGCAGTTGTTGAGTTGACAAAACTAATGTCATGAGCATAAGAATCTATATTGTCAGTATGAAACTTTTCAACCCAAGTGAATCCCCCGTCGGTTGATTTAAAAATACTTTCGTTATCCCCGACAAGCCATATTGTATTCCCGTCAGCCATATAGCCAGCTTGAATACCAGAGATTGGAGTGTCATAAGCCTTCCGCCAACCCTGTGCATTAACAAAGTTATTGAGGCAAAAAGAGAGCAAGAATAAGAGGATATATTTTTTCATACAAATTTTGACCATTAAATTATTATACTTTTTATTTCAACAACATCATTTTACGACACAGAAATTGATCATTCATCTGTAAGGTATAGATATAAGTTCCACTTGCCAGACTGCCAGCATTAAAATTTACATTATGCTGACCGGCAGTCATTTCACCCTTATAAATTTCTCTTACTAACCTTCCAAGTACATCAAATAATTTTAATGTAACAAATCCATGCTTGTTAAGCGAGAAATTAATACTTGTTGAGGGATTAAATGGATTAGGATAATTCTGTTCGAGTTTAAATGAATTCAGCTCTACATTGTTGTTTTTAATTCCATCTACTAAAGGTGAATTAGTTATCATTCCACTGCCACCGCCTATCCAGATATATCCTGAATTATCGACAGCTATGCTATTCAAAGAAGTAAATCCATTTTGAGCAGTAAAAACAGTATCAACAATATTAGTCCATGTATTACCAGCATCCGTAGATTTCAGACAATATTTACCTCCTGCGATATATAGGCCGTTTGAATTATGGCAAACAGCAGTAAAAGTTGCAGCGGCAGCGAAACCAGGTAATGCAAGTCTATTCCATGTTGCTCCGCCATCAGTAGTTTTTAAAATAATTTCCATTCCAACTGCAATTCCATTAAGGCCGTCATAAAAATTAATACCATTGATAGCCAACTGTTCGGTCGTATTAACAGTAGATACACTCCATGATACACCCTGATCAGTAGTAAATAAAATTGTAGAATGATTTCCTCCCGCAGCCCCATGATTTGCATCGGCAAAGGAGACACAATTGAGATTTTGGAATGCCTGATTCACCTG
Source organism: Ignavibacteriaceae bacterium (assembly GCA_031292455.1). Lineage (GTDB taxonomy): Bacteria > Bacteroidota > Ignavibacteria > Ignavibacteriales > Ignavibacteriaceae > Fen-1301. The sequence continues at coordinate 5,854 of JARLHC010000078.1, read as the reverse complement.
GTTGGTCCAGGTTGTCCCGCCATCAGTAGTTTTATAAATTATGTCAACGTTATTGTTATAATTTCCAACCACAAACCCAATATTTTCATTAATAAAATAAACACTTGAGTTATTTATAAAGTTAGAAACAGAATCGCGGATAACCTGGTTCCATGTTAAGCCAGCATTAGTAGTTTTCAGGGCTTGTCCTTTTTGACTAGCAGCAAAACCCAAGTTTTCATTCAAGAAATATATTCCTTTTGACCAAAGACATTTATTGCCGGATACCATATAATTCATATCAAACGAAACACCGGAATCTGTTGATTTAAAAAACGTACCGCCATATCCACACGCATAAATATTATTGTTAATAATATTTACAGACGAAACTGGGCCCATTGGATGTTTGTTGGCAACAGTCCATGAATTCCCGAAATCAGAACTCACAATTATATCCCCATTACCACCTGAAACAATAACCTTATCATTATATCCTATAACAATTTTAGGAGAAAAACCGGATACAGTAGTTAATGGTATCCAAGTAGTCCCTCCATCTGTAGTTCTGCATATCACAGTACCGGGAGTCGTGGATCCACCAACTGCAATTCCATTTAATTGATCCTTAAAATATATTGACTGTCCATTCACAAAGGTCTTATTTTCATCCGACTGAGTCATTTGATTCCAGGTTACACCTGCATCAGTTGTTTTAAGAAAGATTGTTGGTTCATTACCTACTGAAGTGGAGCCCCATCCGCATGAAACAGCCGTAGAAGCCGAAATAAATTTGACTGCCCATTGATCAAGTCTTGAATAAACAACACCAGTAGGTGGGTGCAGAGTAAGGGAAGTTTTAATAGTCCATGTAGTACCATCGGTAGTATACCAAATATTACCGTTATCCCCGGTCGCTATTCCAGCAGTAGGACTGAAAAAATCCATCGCTTCCATAGAACAGCTTGGCATTCTGGCAATTGTATCCCAGGAAACTCCACCGTTAGTTGTTTTACATATTTTATTAGTTGTACCATTAGTACATAAAGCAAATCCAAAATCAGCATCGAAAAAATGAAGTTTAGCAACCATATAATTCGTATCAAGGATTTCTTTCTGCCAAGTATCACCCCCATCAATTGTTTTAAATATATTTCCTTTAGAAGCCCCAGCATAACCTGTAGTCGAATTACCAAAACAGATATCACCCGCTGATATTGTAGTAGGAGCCAACTGATATTTGACCGTCCATGTCATTCCACCATCTGATGATTTATATATCGAATAGACACCATTCATCACTGATGTAGAACCGACAAGCCAAGCTGTATTCTGATCTGTCATACATCCGGACCATGTTTGTACAATTGGAGTATCATAAGCTTTTCGCCATCCTTGTGCATTAACAAAAGAAGTTAGAAAAATTGATATAACAAGAAGCAGAATAATTTTTTTCATATAAATGCCATTAAATATTAAACAACTTTAAAGAAATAAGACCATCAAAGAAGCTATGCGAATAATTTAGAAGTTTAGGTTTATAGTTATTGTAGTCCACTAAAATATCTATTTTAAATGATTCAAAGGGATTGAATCCAATTCCGAAAGTACCAATGGCGTACTTAATATTGCTGCCACCGTAAATAATATCTTTCCCGATTAAACCATAACCGCCACCACCACGGAGAAATATCTTGTTAAATATTTCATATTCCCCGCCTAACCGAAGTATATGATCGTCTGAAGATAAAGAGTTAAAATGATTATCCACATATTTAGAAGAATCGGCAGTTACGTGTGAATAATTATATTCAAGGGTAACAAGAAAAGCAGGAGTAATATTATATGTGGCGCCAATTCCTGCTCCAGAAGTATGAGTATTCCAGTCCCATAAAAGAAGTTCTAATGAAGATAATTTAGACCAGGAACGATTATATTCCCAAGAGCCCTTAATACCAATTGTTAAATCCTGAGTAAGATCATATCTGCCTTTAAATTCCACCAAGTAGTTTTTAAAATCTGCATATCCATCTTCATTTTCCAAGACTGAATTACCATCAACAGTTGATTGGAACAATACCTTCTCGTTAGAATTTGAATAAACAAAATTAAGCCCGGCTTCAGAATTTTTATCGGGTTTGATATAAAACTGGGAATTCAATGAATTCCCTCTTTCTTTAATTTTTTCTGCAATAGGATTCCCTAATTTTGAAAGGAAATAGGTATCACCATGATAATTTAAAATCTGGTCATCCATATTCCAAGGCAATTCTATTGTAAACGTTTCCTGGTAATTAAATGAAGAAAGACCAGCAGATATGAACGCCTCATCGAATAATCTATAAGTAACACCAACTGATCCGTCAATATTCCTCAGCACACTGGAAGTAAAGGAATAAACCGATTTTAATCCGTTTAATATTTTATAACCACCTGTTGCGCCGAGATATAAATCAGGAATCAGTTCAAAGCTATATCCGAAATTTACAGCCGGACCATTATATCTCATATTTCCTGAAGTTGAGTCATTAATAAAGAAGGCGTCCCCCTGATAAGTGTTATATTTTACCGAACGATTCACATTTAATCTTGAATCATAAATGTAACTTACGCTACCTATAAATGTACCTTCTGTACCGAGTGTTTTTAACCCTGTAAAATTAAGGCCATAAAGGTTAGCCTCACTACCATCATAAGGTCTTTTATAATCCCCCCAATTAGAATTTACAGAAGGATTAATTTTTAGCCATGATGTTGTTTCATCAAGATATAAATAGGAAATATTCCCTCCCATATCCCACGGATTGCAGGAATTATCAACATCCTTCAGAGGGATGGTAATACCTGCCATAGACATTGTTCTTAAGCTCTGCGAATAAGAAGCTGAAAAGCATACAGACAGTAATAAAACGATAATTAATAAATTGAGTTTCATATTAATATTGCCTCCCGGGTGTTGGTGCGGAAAGAATTTCCCAATCGAGATACCCATCATTTGTATCCATACCAGGTTCTTTTCTTTGGATTGATTTACCACTATATCTTGGAGGAGATTGGACCATTCCTCTATCCAGACGATCATCAAGTGTTTTAGGCAGCGACATATTTGAGCGATACTGAACGGCATCCACTATAGTGCTAATATCAACACCATCAGTCCAGACAGTATCCACACCTGAACCAAGAGCGACAATATCACTTGACAATGAGATTAAAAACTTAGTTGTATTAGAAGATATCAAGTTAATTAAGTTTGGAACATTGGGATTATCTATATCAGCAGCCATATACTGGTTATAAAATTCCCAATCTGCGTGTGAAAGATCAATACTTGTTGAAACAGCTTTCCTATGATCTACTGCATCACCGGCAAGGACTAAAAACTGTTTTGGGTTAAACGGATAATTTTTTTCACCTGCTCTGCCGGGAAATTTATATATATAAATAACTCCCTGCATCCGTCCATTATTATACCAATCGGCTCCAGGGCCGTAAGTACCATTATTAGTTCCTGATACTCTCATAACCTGCATACCATCAAGATATTTTACACTATCACTTGAATTAAATAATTCAATGAACAGGTCATAGAAATAAAAGATATTATTAACCGGTCCTGCAGAATAAATTTCATTGATAGCGATGCCGGAATTTGAAACCGGTTTGGCAGTATCTGTATAAGTGCATGTCTGACCAGAACCGATATTAAGACCCCTTTTAGAGGCAACGAGAATAATTGTAGGATCGTCTGGATGAATCCCTTTAACTGAGATATTATAGTTAGCAGAAGGAAGGTGAGACAATCTTAAATAACCATCCGATCCAGTATAATAAACCTGAATTCCATATTGAGAACTCAGGATTACTTTTGCATTCTGCAGAGGAGCCAGATCCGGTGTTGCATCAAGAGATTTATTCCACAAAGCTTTTAGTTCCAGGGTACCATTCCCATCCTGAACAACGGGTGGATTCTGCATACATCCGCCCAGATAAATTAAAAGAAACAGAGGAATAATATATACGAATTTCATAATTATTTTCCCCCAAAAAGATTATCAAATGTCATACTATACTCGAGTCCATAAAAGAGTGAGGGGTTCCTTGAGGATTCAGAATATGTAGCCGGAAGCGCGCTAAGATATCTGTAAATAGCAGGATCATCAAGAAAATTATTCACATAAAAAGAAACCTCAGCTCCCGGGAAAAGGGCTTTACTAATATTCAGATTAAACAAAAATTTATTGGGTTGTGATTTAATATCAGTGTTAAATTTATAGGTAGCGAGCAGAGTCGGATTAGTAGAAGCGAAAGCCAGATCATTAAGGTCTCCATCATTGGTTTGCCTTCTTTGAATAGCAGTCTGATCAATACTTAGTGTAACCCATAATCCAAGAGTAGGATGAGTATATTTTAAATAATATTTAATATCGAGGAGATCAGTCCAAGAGTTTCCAGCCGGATACAGATAACCAATCAAAGTATCGGTACCGGGAACCAAATAATTTGCATATTGCCCTGTAGTTAGGTCCGGGGTACCATTATAAGAAAGGTTATTTGAAAAAGATTTTATAGATAAGTAAGAGGCGCTAATCTGTATTTCCAAATTCAATGGTTTTATTTTCGAAGTGTTCAATTTAAATTCCAAACCTTTGGTTTCAGTCATCCCTGAATTGGCAGAAAGAGAATAAGCATCAACAAGATAAGTAGAGGACTGACCATTAGTTGTAATTGTATTAAAAACGGGGACAGGCTGGCTTTCGGATTCATTAGTTCTCCGTTTATAATAACCTGAAACAGTAAAACCTAATATGTTAGAAATTTTTTGATCGAAAGAGACTTCATACTGAGCTTCCCTGGAACCTTTTAAGTCAGGTACTCTTTCATTGTACCTATAATAGGAAATAGTACCGTCCTGAGGGTTTCTCCAGGTTACAACAGTCTCCGGAGGGTACAAAGTACTCATTGGCGGGGATTTTGAAGTAGTTCCGGCAGTTAACCTGATCTGATTATACTGGGAAAGGTATACCATCATGCTAAAGCGGGGATTAAAGAATGACCCCTGATGAGATTTAACCAGATCCCCATTTCCCCATAAACCTGAAAGATTAAATTTATAAGGACGAAACATATCATAGCGAAAGCTGGCAACAACATTATAGTCAAAAAGCAAGTGACCGGTTATTACATCTTCGGAATACAGATTAAGAAGAAACTGTCCGGGAACAGAATTAAAGGAATAAGATCTTTGCTTTGAATCAAAAGCATAATAGTTGAAATTTGAATCGAGAATTTTGCCCTGGCCTGTATTGGCATTAAATTGAGGTTCGGTGCCTACCATAAATTTATGGATAATATCCCCGGTATAAAAAACGCGGCTCCATTCTAACCTGCTATCGAGGGTCCATTCAATACCTTTGGTTTCAACCTTTCCGATATATGAAGCAACTGTATCACCATTGACAACGCGTAAGGGAGATTGTTTAAGAGCAGATTCCATACTATTTTTTCGATTCATATTGACGTCTAAATGATAATCAAGATTACTGACACCATCAGTAGGTTTGTAATTTCCCCATGTAGACAGCGCCAGATCATAGCCATGATTATAATTGCTTGTTTGATTAATATCCCCCTTTGGATTTTCATTATCCAACACAGCCTGATAACTTAGTTTAAAATTATTATTAAGCTGGTTATCAAAAAAATTATTGGAAATTATAGATTCGCCTGTAAACCGATAATACTCATCGCCTGTAAGTCTTATATTTCTTTCGTCCCGTGCAACATTAACGCGATAATTAACACCTGTTTCACCTAAAAGGACACCTCCATTGAAATTGCCTTCAGTTACTACAGGGTTATTTTTAATTTTAAG
>JARLHC010000077.1 GCA_031292455.1 Ignavibacteriaceae bacterium | reverse complement strand
TCGTCTTTCAACAGCACAATCCAATTTACAGATACATCACCACCAAGATTAGTAACCAATAATCTTTATCTTTTCAATTCGATACTCCTGATCTAATACCAACTCCGGTTCTTTCGCAGGGATACGTACGTCCCGATAAATCTTAACAATACTTTTATGCAATTTAGTTTTATGAGCTTGCTCATAAACCGGAGTTTATATAATGATAGAGAAAATAATCGACTGGAGCAGTAAGAACAGGTTTATTGTTCTTTTTGCCTTTGTGTTATTGACAGGATACGGCATATACTGCGTTGCCAATCTGCCTGTTGATGCGATACCCGATCTTTCGGAAAACCAGGTTATAGTGTTCACGGAGTTTATGGGAAGATCACCCCAGATAGTGGAAGATCAGGTGACTTACCCGATCGTATCAGCGCTGCAGGGTCTGCCACAGGTTAAGGCGGTAAGGGCTTCATCTATGTTCGGGATGTCTTTTGTATTCGTAATATTTGATGACAACACCGATATTTATTTTGCACGCACAAGAGTGCTGGAACGTTTAAGCACTGTGCAGGCACAATTGCCATCGGGGGTTACTCCAACACTCGGGCCGGACGGTACAGGGGTGGGACATATCTACTGGTACACACTTGACAGCAAGAAATACGACCTCGGCACTTTAAGATCGATACAGGATTGGTATGTGAGGTATAAGTTATCGGCTGTTGAGGGAGTTGCAGAGGTGGCATCGATAGGAGGATTTGTAAAGCAGTACCAGGTTGATATCGATCCTGCCAAGCTGAGAGCTTATAATATTTCAAGTTCGGATGTTGTATCGGCAATACAGAGAAGCAATTCCGAAGTGGGAGGAAAGATAATTGAATCGAGCAGCGCAGAATATTTTATAAGAGGCCAGGGTTATATAAAATCGGTTTCGGATATAGAGAATACTGTTATCTCCAACGCAGGCGGAATTCCTGTAATGATCAAGAATATCGGGTCAGTCCAGATGGGGGGAGATATAAGAACGGGTGCGCTGGACAAGAACGGTAAGGGAGAGGCAGTCGGCGGCATAGTTGTAATGCGAAGCGGGCAGAATGCACAGGAGGTAATTGACCGTGTAAAAGAGAAGATAAAGGAGATATCACCGGGGCTTCCGGACGGAGTATCGATTGTCCCCTCTTACGACAGGAGCATATTAATTAAGGAAGCGGTGGGGACACTTGAGCGCGCACTGTGGGAAGCGGCTATTGTTGTTTCCATCATGGTTGCGATATTCCTTCTGCACTTCAGAAGCATAGTTAGGATACTTATTGAGCTACCGGTAAGCGTACTGCTGGCGTTTATTCTTATGTACACTTTTGGAATTACATCCAATATTATGAGTCTTGGCGGGATAATACTTGCAGTGGGAGTTATAGTAGACTCTTCCATTGTGATGGTGGAGAATGCATACCGCAATATTGCAAGGGAGCTTGCGGAGAAGGGAAAGCTTACTACGGATGACTATAAGAGGATATCGATAACCTCGGCAAAGCAGGTAGGGCGCGCGATATTCTTTTCAGAGCTTATAATATTAGTTTCATTTCTGCCGGTATTTTTACTTACCGGTCAGGAAGGGAAATTATTCAAGCCGCTTGCATTTACAAAGACGTTCGTGATGTTCAGTTCGGCGATTGTTGTAATAACACTTATACCGGTGCTGATGACATATCTAATGAGGGGGAACTTCAGGAGCGAGAACGGGAATCCTGTTACACGATTCTTTAACAGGATATATGAACCGATAATCCACTGGGTGCTGAACCACAGGAAGTTTACCATAGCGATTAATGTGATAGCATTATTACTAACGATACCGATGATAATGTCGACCGGGTCGGAGTTCATGCCTCCGCTGGATGAGGGATCTATTTTATATATGCCTGTAACAATGCCGAATGCATCCATTACCGAAGTGAACAGGATACTGCAGGTACAGGATAGGATTATAAAATCGATGCCGGAAGTTGAGAATGTACTTGGCAAGGCGGGGAGGGCTGAGACAGCAACGGACAATGCTCCGTTGAGCATGATAGAGACTATCATTATACTTAAGCCGAAAACAGAATGGCGGCCGGGAATAACCAAGAACGATATTATACAGGAGCTGGATAAAAAGCTACAGATACCGGGTGTACGGAACGGATGGACACAGCCGATAATCAACAGAATAAATATGCTGGCTACGGGGGTAAGGACTGATATCGGGTTTAAGATATACGGACCGAACCTTGATACTTTAGAGAACTACGCAATTAAAGCGGAGGGTTTGTTAAAGACGGTTAATGGTGCGGCCGATGTAGTTGCGGACAGGGTTCAGAACGGCTATTATCTTGATATACAGATAAAGCGGGAAGCCGCCGCACGATACGGAGTGAGCATAGCCGATCTTCAGAATTTAATTGAAACAGCGATAGGGGGAGAGAACCTAAGCGTAATAGTTGACGGGAGGATGCGCTTCCCTATCCGCTTAAGGTATGAACGCGAGTACAGGGATAATATAGATGAGCTAAAGCGGCTGATAGTTCCTGTTAATACTTCGGGAGCGGTTTTATCTGCCGATGTTTCAGGGAGTACATATAAGAGCACGTCAATGCCGGAAGGGACTACAGGCGGGAGCTCTATGGGGAGCGGCGGTTCACCAGGTATGGGATCTATGGGAGGCGGACAGAGCAGCGCGTCCATGGGTTCCGGTTCAATGGGATTAACGGGGAGCGGAGGGAGTGCACCGAGTGCGGAGATATCGGGCGGTACTTCATTAACACAGACAGACAGTTACAGCAAGACATATCTTCCGCTTTCCGAGCTGGCGGATATAAATATTGTTACGGGTCCGCCGATGATATCAAGCGAGAACGGGATGCTTATGTCGCTTGTTTATATGGATGCCAGAGGAAGGGATATGGGGAGCGTAATGGATGACGCAAAGGAAGTGATAACAAAGAATCTTCAACTGCCGACGGGATATACTTATTCGTGGAGCGGTCAGTATGAAAGCAAGATAAGGGCGCAGAGGACGATAACCATAATTATGCCCGTAGTGTTTGTTATAATTTTCCTTCTGTTGTTCTTCACTTTTAAGGATTACAAGGAAGCTGGGGTTGTAATGCTATCAGTGCCGTTTGCACTAATCGGGGGAATGTACATGATTTACTTTATGGGATATAATTTCTCGGTTGCCGTATGGGTGGGGTTCATAGCGCTATACGGAATAGCAGTGGAGACAGGCGTGGTTATGGTTATTTATCTGCATGAAGCGTTAGACAGGAGGATCCATGATCATCAGAAAGGAATAAGGGGGGCGATAACCAGCAAGGATATATATGAAGCAACTGTAGAGGGGTCAGTGCTTAGGTTAAGGCCGAAGCTTATGACTGTATTTACCGCGATGATAGGACTTGTGCCGATTATGTGGTCAACAGGGACCGGCTCCGATGTAATGAAACCTCTTACTGCACCGATGATCGGGGGGTTATTAACATCCGCGGTACACGTATTAGTAGTAACACCAATCCTATTTGCCTACATGAAGGAAAGGGCTTTACGCAAAGGAAAGCTTGAGATTTCCAAGATGGCAGGATGGATGAAGGAGGCATAATGAAAAAGAGAATCAAAATATTATTAGCGGCTTTAGTGATATTATCGGCGGGGATGGTAAGAGCGCAGAGTATTGACTCGCTTATCAATGAGGCACTGAGGAACAATAAACAGCTTAAGTCGCTTGAGCAGAAGATAAAATCAGCGGGGTACAAGAGTGAAACGGTAAGCTACCTCCCTCCCCCGACATTAGGGGTAGAGTTTCAGCAGATACCTTTTACTAATGCTGATCCTTTTAACCAGGCGATCTCGCAGAACCTATCGTTCTCGCAAATGTTCATGCTGGGAGGAAAGTTAAGCTCGATGTACGAAGCGGAGAAGCAGAATGTAACAATGGCTGAGAATGATTATGACATAGTAAAGCAGAAGCTTATTGCCGACGTAAAGGGGGAATACTATAAGATATGGATGAATGAGCATCATGCGGGGTTAAGGGAAGATAATATAAATATATTAAAGGACCTGCTGGGGACAGCGGAGAACTCGTACAAGGTGAACAAGACGAAATATTCGGAAGTGCTACTGCTTAAAGCGGAACTGGCATCGTATCAGACAGAACTAAATGTTATGAATAACAATGTGCAATCGGAAATCTACATAATGAATAACCTGCTGGGAAGGGATATCAATAACAGCGACCTGGAGGTGCATCATGAGTGGAAGATCGATACGCTTGCGTTATCAGGGAAAGAGATTGAGGATATGGTGCTGAATAATAATCCTTCGATAAAGAAGATGGGGAGCATGCTAAAGATGAGCGAGCTTGAGATGCATGCGAATAACAAGGAGCTTATCCCCGATCTTATGATAGAGGGGATGGTGATGCGGATGCCGCGCGGAATGCTGCTGACGACCAAGTCCGATCCTATGATGCTGAACGGGATGGGAGAAACGGAGTATATGTTCAGCGTGATGGCGTCGGTTACACTACCTTTCATGCCGTGGTCGTCCGGGAAGATAACATCAAAGGAGGAAGAGATCAAGGCGGACATATCGGGACTTTCTTTAGAGAGGACGGATATGGAGAGAGAGATGGTATCACAGCTGAACGCTTCACTTAAAAAGTTAGAGAGCAAGAGAGAGGAAGTATTGTTATACGATAACCAGGTGCTCCCTCTTTACAAGCAAGCGTTTGATGCACAGCTGACCGAATACAAGAACAATCAGTTAAGCATTAATACTCTGCTTGAGACATTGCGGTCGATACTTCTGAAGGAGGAAGCGCAGGCAGAAGTTAAGATGGATTACGAGATGACGCTTGCAGACATTTATATGATGGCAGGTACAAGATGAAGATTATTAAAATGAACAACAGGAATTATAAAATGAAATATTTAATAATAGTTTTAACGGCAGTTTTATTATTTGCTGCAGGGTGTTCGGGGAACAAGACAAAAGAGAGCGCATCTACAGGGGCGCAGAATAAGGTGGTATATACATGTCCCATGCATCCGCAGGTAATATCGGACAAGCCGGGGGTGTGTCCTATTTGCCACATGGATCTTGTAATCAAGACTTCATCCATGGATACAGACACGATGCCTATGTCGGTCGATATCAGCAGCAGCAAGCAGATACTGGCTAATGTATCTACAATTACGATAAAGGCGGAATCATACAATAAGGAAGTGAGGGCTTACTCTACTTTGGATTTTGCAGAGGACAGCAGGAAGACAATTGCAGCGAGGTTTAACGGAAGGATTGAGAAGCTGCTTGTTAATAAGACCGGGGATTATGTGAAGAAGGGAGAGGCGCTGTTTGAGATATACAGTCCTGAGCTTATACAGGCGCAGAATGATTATGTACTTTCGCTTAAGAATGATGAGAATTATACAATGCTATCGAATGATAATAAGAATTCCCTGCTGGCGGCGGCCAGAGAGAAGCTGCTTCTATTCGGGCTGACGGAGAGCCAGGTAGATCAGCTTGAGAAGAGCAACGCGGTTAATCAGACCTTAACTTATTATTCACCTTACAGCGGGACGGTACTTGAGAAGAAGGTACAGGAAGGGATGTATGTGAATGAAGGGACGATTCTATTTGAGTTATCGGACCTTTCGACTTTATGGAACATTGCGGAGGTGTATGAATCGGATATTAATTCGATTGCTGCGGGGGGAAGAGTTAAGTTAAATATTGCTTCTTATCCGGGGGAAGTGTTTGAAGGGAAGGTAAGTTTTATATATCCTGTTATAAATCCCCAGACAAGGACGATAAAGGTAAGGTCTATCATTCCGAATCCAAAGAACAGACTAAAGCCGAACATGTACGGAGAGGCATATTTTGCGGGGGGGAGCAGGACAGGTATAACGGTGCCGCTTGAGGCAGTGCTGCTTACAGGAAAGAGGAACATTGTATACGTGAAAGTAAGTGCGGGGCATTTTGAAGCGAGGGAAGTGCAGGTCGGTAGCCGTATTGACGGTCGTTATGAGATCCTAAGCGGGTTATCATCGGGAGAAGAGATAGCGGCATCTGGAGGTTATCTTATTGATTCGGAGAGCCAGTTAAGAGGAATAAATAATAATGAACATAAACATTAAAACAACAAATAAACTAAAAATAAAAGGAACAAAAACAATGAAGACAACAATCTTATCCATATTCGCATTTTCGATTCTTACATTTGCAGGGTGCAAACAGGAGGAGCCGAAGAAGGATACAACACAGTCGGGTGCGGCAACAACAACGCAGACTGAAGTTAAAGCAGATAAACCGGACTCATCGATAATAAGAGCGAAGGATGTTGATGTAGCATCGATAGACAAGAACAAGGACGGGAAGGTATTCCAGTGTCCTATGGATGCGAATGTAATATCCGACAAGCAGGAACCATGTCCTTTATGTAAGATGGATCTGGATGAGGTAACTATTGAAGTTGCGAAGGAGCATCTGAAGTAGGATCTTTTATGTTCTTTTCTTAGCATAAGAAAAGAACGAAAAGAAGTATGGCTGCAATTAAAATACTATAAATTTACTTTCACTACGCTACGGGAAATGAACTCGCTTCGCTCAAACAGCATTTCCCGCTGCCGCTCCGTTACAGTAAATTTATTTAACGTATTTTAATTGAGGCCGTTAAATAAGAACCAAATAGGGAAACGTGTTTTAATTTAAGGCCGGGTAAACAAGGAATAGATTAATAGCAGTCAGATAAATAAAGGTATACCTGCCTTAAATATTTTGCATTAATTATACTCAACATAAAGAAATATCCTTATTTGGATCATATTTAATGGCATTAAATAAAATGCGTAAAGAAAATTTGCGTAATGAAGTGAATAGCGGTAAATGCTGTCTGAACGAAGTGAGTTCATTTACCGCAGCGAAGAGGAAGTAAATTTATAGTATTTTAATTGCAGCCATACTTCTTTTGGTACTCTTTTCTTCAAAGAAAAGTACAAATAGATTTATTAGCTACTTGACAAACTCGCTTACTACCCTTATGTTTATATAGACTAAATCTTAATAATAATTCACATATATATACCAATTATGAGAACAGCTGCAGATATGGATTTCGGGGAGAAATGCATAATAAGTGAAGTTGATAACTCGCACCCATCATCCAGGAGAATACTTGAAATTGGTTTTACACCAGGTCAGGAGATAGAACTGATTAATAAGTCGATATTTAATGATCCCATGGCGTTTTCTTTAAGAGGAACTCTGATCGCGATCAGGAGAAATGAAGCCGGATGTATCAAGCTTCTATGAATGAACAAGTTGAGGAAAAGCTTTCACTCATCACGTTAGTCGGGCCTCCTAATTCCGGTAAAACCACCCTATTTAATTACTTAAGCGGACAGAATTTTAAGACGGTCAATTATCCCGGAGCCACAGTTGAGTATTCGATCTGCAAACTATTGGGAAAATTCAATCTTAATGCAAATATATTAGACTCCCCCGGTATTATTAGTCTTATCCCCAATTCTCCTGATGAAAAGGTGGCAGTTGAGTCACTTTATAATCATCCACAGCTTGGAATACCGGATTTAATCATTATTACGGTGGATGCAAGTCAGATATCGCGTCATCTCTTTTTAGTTAAACAACTTATCGAGGCCAACTTCACAGTTTTAATAGCATTAACCATGACAGATATGCTTCAGAAAAAGGGGTTGTCGATATCAGAGAAAGAATTATCAGAGGAACTTGGGTGTCCCGTTGTTAAAGTAGATGGGAGATCGGGGTTCGGTGTAGATCATTTGATGGCAGAGGTGGAGAAATTAATTGAGCGGGAGCAGACCGAAATAGCTAAACAGCCAGTTGTATTTGATGAAAACATAGATAAGAGCAGACTTATTAAGATATATGCTGAAATAGCGGAGATTGAGAAGAAGGTAATCCATCAGACAATTCCCGCTAATAAGATAGAGAAGGCAAACAGAAAACTTAAGATATTTTCTGATCCCAGGGGGAAGCAGAACTGCAACAGTCTGGATTACACAACTTTGAAGATTGACAAACTGCTGCTACATAAAGTATGGGGGCTGGTATTCTTTTTTATCATAATGGCAGGAACTTTTACTTCCATATTCTGGTTAGCCCAGCCGATTATGCATTCGATCGATTCCTTGTTTGAATTACTTGCCAATGAAGCGAATGATTTAATAGGGATACACTGGATTGGAGATCTTGTTTCGAACGGAATTATAACGGGTATGGGTTCGGTGCTTGTGTTTATTCCGCAGATAACAATATTATTCCTTATTCTTGGGGTAATGGAGGATACGGGGTACTTAGCGCGCGGAGCAATGCTTATAGACAAGCCATTATCAAAGATAGGATTAAACGGTAAATCGTTTGTGCCGATGTTATCCGGATTTGCATGTGCGATACCGGCAATGCTTGCGGCAAGAACGATTAATAATAAGAAGGAAAGGTATCTTACAATATTTATTATCCCTTTGATGAGCTGCAGTGCAAGGATTCCGGTATATCTTTTATTGATAGCATTTCTTTTTCCGGCTGATAAAGCTTGGATAGGGGGATTAATGTTAGCTGGGATTTATATATTCAGCATAGCAAGTTCTGTTATAATAGCAGGATTTATAAATAAGTTCAGCGGCAGTTTGATTAAAGCAAATGATAATTCATCATTTATACTTGAATTACCGTCATACCGTGTACCCAAGCTAAGGGTAGTTTTAACCAATACATATTACAGTGTGAAAGTTTACTTAAAGAAAGCGGGTCCTATTATTTTTGTTTTATCAATTATTATATGGGGGATAACATATTTCCCCAATTCATCGCCAAAGGTAGATACGACTAATCTTAATAAGACGGAGATCAGTCAGTTGCAGAGAGCCGAGCGTTTATCAGGATCTTATGCATCCCACATGGGGAGGTTTATTCAGCCGGTAATGTCCCCTATCGGGATGGACTGGAGGGTAGGTGTATCCCTAATATCTGCATTTGCGGCACGGGAAGTATTTGTAAGTTCACTTGCATTGATATTTAAGGTTACAGGGAATGAACAGAGTTTGCAGAGTTCGATAGTGGATGCTATGCGGAAAGCAGAGATAGGAAGTACGGGGGAAAAACTATTTACTCCTGCCACAATTTGCGGTTTGATAGTCTTTTTCATGTTCTCACTTCAGTGCATATCCACGATTGCGGTTTCGAGGAAGGAGACAGGATCGTGGAGAATTCCTATATTGCAGGTAATTATTTTTACTTCACTTGGTTATTTTATGACATTTATAACTGTAAATGGTCTAAGAGCATTTGGTATTAACTAATCCACTAAATTCAAATAACAATTGAAAAACAGGCAAGCGGCAGAGATATTAAGGGAGTTCCTGAAAGCCGGGAATAACAGGATTACTCCAGAACGGTTTGACGTACTTGATGCGGCACTTGGATATGAAGGACATTTTGGTGCTGATGATCTGTATATACTGATGAAGAACCAGAATTTTATAATATCGCGGGCAACAGTATATAAAACTTTAGAGCTGCTGGCACAATGTGATCTTATAAGGAAGCGTAATTTCGGGGGGACAATTACTAAGTATGAGAACAACTTTAAGAAGCAGCACGATCATGTAATTTGTCTTGACTGCGGCAGGATAGTAGAGTTTAATAGTAACAAGATAAAAGAATACCCTGATAAGATTTGCGATGAGCTTGGATTTGAGCTGGAAAATTATTCCTTAAACATCTTTGCCAGGTGCAAGAACATAAATACATGCAAGCATTATAAGGAACGTAAGAAAGACTGAAAGTCTGCCCGGTTAACTTCTAATAATATTTATAGACATACTGAATAATCTCCACAGCTTTTCCCCTGCTATCGAACTGAGCTTCTTCAGCTATGTTCCCCCTGCTATCGTATCGATAAGTATATTTAGCCAGCAGAGATCCATCTTCGCCATAGCTATATGATTCCTTCTTATTCCCATCTGCGTCATATTTATTTACAATTTTGTATTCAAGTTTACCTGAAGCATCATACCATTTATCCTCGACAAGATTTCCCTGGGCATCATATTTATACAAATAATAATTTTCCATTTTATTATTCAGGTCATACCTTACAGACTTTATCTTATTGCCGTGCCTGTCATACTCATAAGTAAATTTTTCAGAGGGTTTGCCATTTGGATCGGCTCTGTATGTAGCAGTCCTTGTGCCGTTATCATCATACTTATATGAATAGACATCGCGGATGGTTTCATTCTTACCATAGATAGTTGTGTTAGTAAGGAATCCTTCTTTATCGTAGCTTGTAGTGGATATTTTACCTGCAGGAATCAATTTATTATTTTTATCATAATCGAAGCGCAGTTTATCGATAACCATTATCCTGTTATTCCGGGCGTATTCCCTTTCCCTCAGATCAAAGTTTAATATTTTTTTAGGCGGGACTACTTCCTTAACAACCGGTTTTGTTACTTCCTTTTCCTTAACAACTTCCCTGGAAGCGCACCCTGCAAGGACCAGTATTGATACAATCAATAAACAGAGATAATATTTCAGATACATATTGCCCCGGTAATAAATTAACTAACTAAAAATACAAAAAATTATATAATAGGGAACAGATTAAATGAGACTGCGGTAAGCTTCGACCAGTTTCTTTTTAGTGGTAAGAAGATCCTGAGAAATGACTTTTACTTCTCCAAGGACAGGCATAAAGTTAGTATCGCCGTTCCATCTGGGAACGATATGGAAATGGACGTGTTCATCTATCCCTGCGCCGCTAACTCTGCCGAGATTAGCTCCTATATTAAACCCTTCCGGATTGAGCACCATTTTCAGGGCTTTCATTGCAAGCTGGAGCTTCTCCATTATTTCCAAATTCTCCGCCGGGGTTAAAGATTCCAATTCACTTGTATGTCTATAAGGGATGACCATCAGGTGGCCGTTATTATAGGGGAAGAGATTGAGCACAGTAAAGGTATAGGTTCCCTTATCGACAACCAGTGATTCGTAATTTTCAACAAGGTCATTGGAAAGTTCACAGAATATGCAGCCGCCATCCTTAACTTTTATAGATTCGATATATTGTGAGCGCCAGGGGGACCAGAGTTTATCCATAGTTATAAAAATAAACAGGCGGAAATAAATTCCGCCATATTTTTAATGTCCTTCTTCTTTTTGCTTTTTATATTCATCGATGATTTTCGATTCAACTTCTTTAGGCACTTCCTCATAATGGTCAAAAGTGAGCTTATGGGTTCCGCGTCCCTGAGTTAAGCTTCTAAGCTGGGATGAATACTTATACATTTCAGCCAGAGGAACAAATGCTTTTATCAGCTGGTAGTTACCTTCGGAATCCATGCCTGAGATTTTGCCTCTCCTGCTGGAGATATCACCCATTACATCTCCCATATATTCTTCCGGAATTTTAATCTCGATCATATAAATCGGTTCAAGCAGAACAGGTTTAGATTCGGAGAATCCTTTTCTGAAACACATTGAGCCGGCTATTTTGAAAGACATTTCATCCGAATCGACATCGTGGTAAGAACCGAAATGGAGGGTAACGCGTACATCGACAACCTTATTTCCGGAGATTACTCCTTTTTCCATTGTTTCGATGACGCCCTTTTCAACTGCAGGAATAAATCTTCCCGGAACCACACCGCCGACAATTGCATTGACAAACTCAAAGCCTTTGCCACGGGGTAAGGGTTCCATCTTAAAGTGAACATGTCCGTATTGTCCTCTGCCGCCAGACTGTTTCTTATGCTTATATTCGACATCGTCAACGCGTCCTTTAATAGTTTCGCGGAAAGGAACTCTGGGTTCGACCAGGTCGACATCAACTCCGTAGCGCTCTTTAAGTCTCTTTATGGAAAGAGCAAGCTGAAGTTCTCCCTGCCCCGAGATGATTGTCTGTGCCAGTTCAGGATCGAACTTAACATTGAACGAAGGATCTTCTTCATGGATTGTATGGAGTCCAGATGCAATTTTATCCTCATCTCCTTTCGCTTTAGGCTGGATGGCGGCCCTTATAACAGGATCAGGGAATACGATTTGTTTAATTATAACAGGATAGCTTTTGGCAGTAAGAGTATTATTGGTATGGGTATCCTTTAACTTAACCACTGCGCCAAGATCGCCTGCATATAATTTCTGAACTTCTTTTCTGTTATGTCCATTTATTATTGACAGCTGGCTTAATCTTTCAGTTTTGCCGTTGTTCTCATTTATTAAATCAAGGCCTGAAGCGATTGTACCGGAGTAGACTCTGAATAAAGACATTTCCCCGACATGCTGTTCAGAAATTATTTTAAATATGAACATGACCGGTTCGCCTGACTTGTCAGGTTTAACTAATACTTTTTTATCGGAATCTTTGAATGCAGATTCCTCACCGCCTCTGTCCAAAGGGGAAGGAAAATATTTGGAGACGAAGTCAAGAAAGTTATTAAAGCCGACGCCTTTAGATGCCGATGTACAGAACACCGGGACCAGGTTTCTTTTAATCATTGCAAGCTTAATACCGTTTTCAAGATCTTCAGGGGACAAGCTGCCGTCTTCAAAATATTTATTCATTAATTCTTCGGTAGTTTCAGCTACCTTTTCAACGAGCTCTGTATGGTAAGCTTCAGCTTCAGCCATAATATCAGCCGGGATATCGGTTTCTGTAACTTTCTTGCTTCCCGGTTCGCCATATTGATAAGCTTTCATTTTAACTACATCAATAACAGTCTCGCAATTAAGCCCTTCTTTAACAGGGAAAGAAACAATTGCGGCAGAAGTAGTAAGTCTATCTTTTGCCTGGCTGAATGTTTTCTTAAAATTAGAATGTTCGTTATCAATCTTGTTAATAATTATTGCAGAGGGAAGACCAAATTCCTTTACAAACTCATTTGTAGTTTCAGAGCCTACTTCGACGCCTTCGAACGATTTAAGGACCATAACAGCAGTATCGCTAACGCGTAGCGAAGTTTTAACTTCGCCGACAAAATCGGAATAACCCGGAGTATCGATAAAGTTAATTTTTGTATTGTTCCATTCGAGGTGCAGTAGAGAAGTCTGAATTGAGATTTGTTTTTCTATTTCGTTAGGAGAGTAATCTGAAGTAGTAGATCCTTCTGTAACAGATCCTATCCTGTTTATCTCTCCGGCCGTAAAGAGAAGAATTTCGGAAATAGTAGTTTTACCGCTACCTCCGTGGCCGATAAACGCAATGTTGCGTATCGATCCAGAGTCATATTCTTTCAAGGAAATCCTCCTTAATTGAGGTGTGTTTAGGTTTAGATGTTAATTATTATCGTCTTTTGTACGTAGCCCAAAAAGTATTTATGCCATTACTTATTCCGGAAAGTGAGTTAAGGAGTTTAGACAAAGGTCCTTCAACTCCCATCCTCAATTTCTCTTCAAATTCAAGAATCAGATTAATTCGGTCTCTAATATCTTCAATAACTTCCTTAACTATAATGACCGGCTGTTTAGCTTCATACGAAATATCGCTGATCTTTTCACTTAATTTGGTTGTTGAATCTATTAATGGTTTAATCTCTTCGGTAAGTGCTTTAATATCAATTTCAATTTTACTAACAGTGCTGGTTATCCTGTTAACATAAAATATTAATGAGATACAAAGGGCCGAGGCAGATAAAAGAAGAAGGATATAGAAAATGTGTAATATTTCCATATGCTTGATTAAACAGGTTCATTATTTTGGTTCTTAGTCTCCTTATAAGCATTGACACCGGCCTTGAAAGCAGTCTTAAGTCTTTCAGTTTCGCCTTCGACAACTTCCTTGCCAGATGAAACCATCGTACCTGTTTTACCTTTGGCTTCTGTAAATATGCGTTCAGCATTTTTCAGAAGTTCTTCTGATTTAGATTTAGCATTTGTTATTATTTGTTCAGATCTCTTTTTCCCTTCATTTATCATATCTTTAGCTTTAGTTTTGGCTTCAGCTATAAACTTTTCAGTTTCATCATAATACTCGTCAGTTTTATCTTTAATGTCCTTTCTTAATTCTTTACCACTTTTAGGTGCATAAAGCAAAGCTATAATGGCTCCGATTGCACCGCCAGCAAGTAAACCGATAAAAAGACCCTTAGTAAGATTATTTTCGCGCGACATATTCTTTTCTCCTTTAATTAAAGAATAATTATACAGTGAAAATATAACCAGCCACTTGATGAAAATCAAGAAAATGGCTTTAATTGTGACACTTACTTCATATTTTTAATGATCTCATCAGCAAAATGTGAAGTTTTTACTTCCTTTGCCCCATCCATGAGTCTTGCAAAATCATAAGTTACTATTTTTGATTTAATAGTTTTCTTTAAAGCATTCTCTATTAAGGCTCCTGCCTTTGTCCATCCCATATATTCAAACATCATTACGCCGGAGAGAATTAGTGAACCCGGATTTATTTTATCCAGGTTAGCATACTTAGGTGCAGTTCCATGCGTAGCTTCAAATATAGCAGTAGAGTAGCTTATATTGGCACCGGGAGCTATGCCAAGACCTCCGACCTGAGCTGCTGCAGCATCGGATATATAATCTCCATTTAGATTAGGAGTAGCAAGAACATCATACTCGGAAGGACGAAGTAATAATTGCTGGAACATGCTGTCGGCAATTCTATCTTTTATTACTATTTCCCCGGCGGGAAGTTTTGAATTGTATTTTGAAGCCAGTTCATCCTCGGTAATAAAAATATCCTTATATTCTTCTTTTGCAACCTGATAGCCCCACTCTTTAAATGATCCCTCTGTGAATTTCATGATATTTCCCTTATGCACAAGGGTTACACTTTTTTTATTGTTGGCTATTGCATAATCAATTGCTTTCTTTACCAGTCGCTTCGATCCGAATTCACTCATTGGTTTTATCCCTATTGAAGAATTCTTCCTTATTGATCTGCCCGATTTCTTCTCAATATACTTCCTTACATCTTCAGCTTCTTTAGTTCCGGATTTGAATTCTATACCAGCATACACATCCTCGGTATTCTCCCTGAAAATTACTATATCAACATCCTGAGGTCTTTTCATAGGGCTCGGGACACCGGTATAATATTTAACCGGTCTTACGCATGCAAAGAGATCAAGCTGTTGACGAAGTGCGACATTAAGGCTCCTTATCCCCCCTCCGATTGGAGTGGTCAATGGTCCTTTTATTGCTATCTGAAAATCCCGGATAGCATCGACAGTTTCTTCGGGAAGCCATTTATCCTTTCCGTAAATGGACAGAGCTTTTTCACCTGCATATATTTCCATCCATGCAATTTTTTTACTTTGTTTATATGCCTTTTCTACGGCACAATCAAATACTCGTTTTGAAGCACGCCAGATATCAGGACCGGTGCCGTCTCCTTCAATAAATACTATAATAGGGTTATCCGGTATTACTAAATTCCCGTTCTCAAACTTAATTTTACTTCCCCGGGCAGGAACGTTAATTTTTTTATATTCAGTCATTTTTTTTCCTATACTCTTTCGGGTTCTATTATTATATTCCCAAATCTTTTCTGATATATTGAGACGCTGATTATTCCTATTAAAACTGCGAACCACAATGTGACAGCTCTGATGATAAATGTAGAAGCCACTGCATATTGATTAGAAACTCCTTTTTCGATTAACATTAAAGTTAATGATCCTTCAGTTACTCCCAGTCCTCCCGGGAGCATTGATATAGCGCCGACAATTGTTGCGAAGCAATAACAGAATGCCGACCATAATAATGTAACATGAACATTTATCGGTAAATTAAGCAGAATTAAATAATATCCCAAACATTCAAAGAACCAGGAGATCAGACTTATCACAGTCATTTTTAATAATGGAAAGGGGCGAAGCATCTGGTAGGAACTATCATAGGCAGCATGTATTTTAGATAAATGCTTATTAAGAAATTTATTTCTTTCCATAAGCTTTAAGATCGGTAGTGCTATTTTCCGGTTGCTTAAAAAGACTATAAGAATAAAAAAGAAAAGTGCAACCACTACAACAATCGCCCTTCCGTAGTTATAATAATAAGCCCCAATAAGTGCTATCAGCATAAGAGAGACAAAATCGGTAATTCTCTCGACAAAAATTATTGGTGCTGTTTTACTTATAGAAGTGCCTGAAATCTGCTTTACAAGATATGCTTTTAATACTTCCCCCATCTTTCCGGGGGTAACACTCATAACAAGGCCCGACATAAAAACAGAAAATGAATCTATTTTTGAGATCTTTACATTTATTATTCTTAAATAATAATCCCACTTGGAAAAACGTACAAGGTAGTTGGATACCGCACATAATAGTAGTACCGGTAAAAGGAGCCAATTAAAACTTCTGAATGCTTCAGCTACATGCCGGTAATCAGCAAATATTGTAAAACAAAGATAAAGCAGCCCAGCCAGGGCGATTGATATCATCAGTTTCTTTTTTAATTTTTGAAGCAATTATATAATCCTGAGAAAAGTTTGAAATACTTTGGTTAAAGGAAGACCGACAACATTATAGTAGCAGCCGTTAATCTTCTTAATGAATACTGCACCGTAATCATCCTGAATACCGTAAGCGCCAGCTTTATCAAGAGGACTGCCTGTCTTAACATAATCCTTAATTTCTTCACCATTCAGTTTCCGGAAGGTCACATATGTTTTTTCATAATCAGTGATTGTTTTATCGGTGACTGAGTTATAAACAGAAAACCCGGTATATACAATATGTGTTTTCCCGCTTAACTGTTTTAGCATACGTACAGCGTCATTATTATCAAGCGGTTTACCGATAATCTTACCTTTAATAACTACAATCGTATCAGCGGTTATGATAATTCCGTCTTTAATTATTTCTTTAGCAGCATAAAGTTTTTCAAGAGCAATCCTCCGAACTGCGTTTGCAGGTCTTTCTTTTTTCCCGAAAACTTCCGGAGTATCTACCGGGACAACTTTAAATACCAAGTTAACCTGTTCCAATAATTTTCTCCTGCGAGGGGATTTTGAAGCAAGGTAGATGGCCTGTTTGGTTTTAATCATAATATCTTAAAATCTTTGTTCCTGGATAATAATGTGAGAGAATATATACAAAATCTTTCCCCATCCTTGATAAGTTTATTGCGCCCCATTGGCACAGACCTACTCCGTGTCCATTCCCCTTTCCTGTTATTACTACATTATTTTTTTCATCTATGCTAATGTCAAATAAAGTGCTGTTAAGAATAGATAAATTATCTGAAGATCTGATTATTTTTCTGATATTATTTCCATATATCTTTATAATCTTATCTTTTCCGTTGTCATTTTGCAGTGTAATCTGGAGTTCATTAACTCTTCCTGACTGGAACCTGCTGTTAACGTTTATTTTATCAAGTTTCCATTCTGGTCCCGAAATTAACTCAGCTGCTTTCAATCTATGAATAAAATCACTTTCAGAATAAATTTCTTTCCATTGGTATTTAGGAGAAATACTGCAATAGGGCTCGTCGCCGTCTTTAATGCTTTGAAGATATGGGGCGTTCTTTGTCTGGAATACGTTTGTGCCGTCTTCAGTATATCCACCGCATGTAGAATGATAAAATGTAGCGGCTGGAGAATTATTATAAGTAAGTACCAGACCGCGAGTTTCCCGGACGGCCTTATTGGATAAAATCCTTTCAGATGATTCGCCTCCATATACCTGGTCACGTACATCATTATAAATGTCAAAGTTATTTTTGGAATTCAGCTTCTTAATCGCATATGTTCTAACACAGATTGAAAACGCTTTTAAGACTTCATAATTTTCTGTCCCCTTACCGATAGGCATTTCCATTGGAACAACACCTTTAATATATTCTTCAAGTGTGATTGTATTAATGACCTGGATTTTATTATTTTGCGAAGCAATCCTGAATGCACCTTTATAACTTTTATCGCTTACCTTTATTGATCTTTTCGTTTCAGGAAGTATCTGATAGAACTTTGATAAATAAGTTTTGCCATCCATTTCCAATTTTACGTTATTACCATCAGGATAGAACTTTAATATATCCCCTTTATCAGAATGTGATATAGTTTTTAGCTCATTTTTTATTACGACAGGATCCTCAACTGTATAACTGAACAAGTTCATTCGTTCATCAAGTAATACTCTGATTAGACTACTGTTATCATTGTAATTTTCAATTGCATTACTTTCCTCCTTTTCAAATTTTTTAGATGCACCACATCCTGAAATAATAAAAAGTATTAACATGAAAAAAGAGAAAGTAATCAGTTTTGAGGCCGGAAGATTTCGCGACAGTTTAATTATTTTTAATAATTGAGGAGAAAGAAGCATTAAATTAACGAAACATCGCTTTTATACTGCCCCAGGTTCTTTTAACGCCGGAAATATTAGGAGAAGCGGATCTCTCAATTGAGAAAGAAGTTTGCGAATCATTATCAATAATTTTAATCTGATAAATAAAAATAACATCATTAGCTTTGTAAATTGACTGGTCTTCATATGAATAAAATGAATTATTCCCTTTAGGCTGAATTGTAGTAATTTCTACAAAAGATGTCTGAGGTGTCCTTCTTTGAACTGAGAAGTGATTGACATTGGATTCGGTTCCGGTTTGCCATTCCAATTTTACATTATCCCCATCAGATTTTACCTGAAAATAATTTAAGATGGCACCTCCAAAAGCCGAAGAAACGAGGACTAATATTAAGAATATCTTAATAATTAAATATTTCATACGCAAAATATATTTGAGTAATACAATAATGTCAAGCTAAATCTTATCATGTATTCCACACCCCTTTTTTAAACTTCCAGAATATAACCGAGGCATACAATATAATATAAATAGGAAGAGCTAACCAGGCACCTATTAAACCGCCTTTCAGAAATATTCCAAAGAAATAAGCTAATGGAACAAAAACCAGCAGATTTGTTATACTTTCCGAAAGCATAACGTATAAAGTTTTACCGGCTGACTGTAGTCCGTTTGCAAGAACAACTCCGGTAGCATAAAATATCTGAGCAAATCCCGCAATTCTTAAAGCAGGTTTTGCCACATCGATTATATCCTGATTTGTCGTAATTATAGTAAGTACATATTGTGGTATCAATATAAAAATAATTCCTAATACAGCAGTGTAATATGTAGCAATTTTGGCAGCTTCAAACCCGTAAATCTTTGCAAGATTGAATTTTCTGGAACCAATATTATTCCCCACTAAGGTCTGCACAGCAATACCAAATCCGAAACAGGGTAAAAATGAGATGAATAATGTACTAACAACTGCTTGAGTAGCCGCCTGTTCCTTTATGCCGATAAAACCTGTTATGGTCATAAATGCAAGGAAACCTAAGAGGATAAAAACATTCTGAAATGAAACAGGAAGCGATATTTTATATATTCTCTTTATAACATTAAAATCAATCCTGAAATTCTTAAAAAATCTGTATTTGTGCCTATAACTTGGGAATTGACAAACCGTAAAATAAAACAGGAAATCAAATGTAGTAGCTAATGTTGACCCGAGACCAGCTCCGGCCAATCCCATTTTAGGCACAACTCCAAAAGATCCATAGATAAGAAAAAAATTAAATACAATATTCAAAATGTTTGTAATTACGCCTGAAAACATGAATATTTTTGTTTTATTTATGCCGAAGAAAAATCCACGGTAGGAAACAGAAATAAGGAAAGCAGGAATTCCAAGAAACCTAAAAAATATAAACTGTGCGGCATAATCCCCTACAATCGGGTCTGCTGCTAATAAATGAGCAAAATGTTTGGCCGCGAAAATTGCAGCAAACATGACAACCACTCCCAATGTCAGGGCAATCATTATTGAGTTATTTAAAGCTACCGAACATGCATCGTAATCCTTTTCCCCGTATTTTCTTGCGACTATTACATGCGTGCCGGTTGCCAGGCTTGAAAAAAAACTCACCAAAGCCCATGTTGCAAGAACTCCAATTCCCATGGCCGCAAGAACATATTTTGTATTCTCAAGCCGGCCGACCATTGCTGCATCTACAAGGGAAACCACCATTTGAGTTGATAATCCGGCAATTGCCGGTAAAGCAAGCCTTAATATATCCTTATAATATTTATTTTCAGGAAGAAAATTCATAAGAAATAAAATATGAAATGTTTTGTGGATAAAAAATTGGTTCTATAAAAGTAATATAGAGGAGTATTAGTGGAGCTACGGGGATTTGAACCCCGTTTTACAGATTGCGAACCTGTCGTTCTACCAATTGAACTATAGCCCCATAATTGGTTATATTTTACTATTTTATTTATCTCTCCTGCACCTCATACATTTCCTCAATCAATGGACCATATCTCTCTTCAACAAATTTTCTTTTTACTTTATAGCTTGGGGTAATCTCCCCTGACTCAATTGAGAAGGAATGATCCAGCAGTGTAAACTTCCTGACCTTTTCATAATTGGCAAGTTTCTTCTGGAACTGTGACATATCTTTATCGAATAGTTCATATATCTCTTTCATATTTACGAGATCATGGATATTCTTGTAATCAATTTTATGCGAGTCGGCATATTCTTTTATTGCATCAAAATCAGGAACAATCAGAGCGCTTAAAAACATTCTTTTATCCCCTATAAGAACAAACTGGTCTATATATTTGCTTGCTAAAAATATATTTTCGATAGGAGTAGGAGCAATATATTTCCCTGAAGTTGTTTTGAATAAATGTTTCTTCCTGTCGGTAATTACCAGGAATCCCTGGCTGTCAAAATGTCCTATATCTCCGGTATGGAGCCACCCGTCTTTCAGTGACTCGTCTGTTTCTTTTTTATTTTTATAATACCCCTGCATTATATTCGGACCTTTGGCAAGTATTTCTCCATCTGTTGCAATTTTAATTTCCACCCCCGGAAAAACCTTTCCTACTGTACCAAACTTATAATCATCTATCTTATTTGCAGTAATTATAGGAGCGGACTCTGTTAAACCGTATCCTTCGATTATAAGAACTCCGATTGCTTCAAAGAATTCACCAATATCCCTTGTCAGCGCTGCCCCGCCAGATATAAAAAATTTCAGTTTACCGCCAAGCCTATCCCTTAACTTAGAGAACACAAGCTTATCAGCAATTTTTCTTTTTGCTGTTAATACTATAGAAATCTTGTGTTCCTTTTTTGCAATCATATACTGCTTGCCGGTTTCAATAGCCCAGAAAAATATCTTCTGTTTCCTCTCAGACTGGGATTCAATGTTCTTCAGTATCTTTGCATAAATCCTTTCAAAAAGTCGTGGAACGGTTGTAATTATAGTTGGTTTTACTTCTACAATATTAACTGAGACTGACTCAATTGATTCTGCGAAATAGATTGTTCCGCCTGCAGAAAATCCGGTATAATATCCTCCCATCCTTTCAAAAATATGGCACAAAGGAAGGAATGATAGTAAAATATCATCCTGCCCGATGGGGAAAAGGTTAAGTGTTGTAGTAACATTTGACAATATATTTTTATGTGAGAGCATTACACCTTTAGGTTCGCCTGTTGTACCGGAAGTATAGATAATAGTACACAAATCGTCTTCTTTAACTTTTTTAATTGATTCCTTTAAATATCCTGCATGATTTTTTCCGAAAATATCTCCCATTTCCTGGATCTCCCTGAAAGTATATAACTTGTGAATATCAGGGATGATATCTTTTTCATTCATTATTATTATAAATTTCAGGTACGGACAATATGGTTTAATCTTCAGTACTTTATTTAACTGGAATTTATTCGAAACAATCATTCCTTTTGATTCGGAATTATTAAGAATAAACTGAACTGATTCGGCAGTTAATGAAGGATATAATGGAACATCTATCGCACCCAGACATAAAATAGCCATATCAGAGAACACCCATTTAGGACGGTTCTCTGCCATTATTGCAATCTTATCCCCTCTTTTTACTCCAAGAGCCGCAAGTCCTAAAGCAAAATTCTCGGTTTCAACCTTAAACTCCCTATACGTAAACCCATCATATCTACCACTAACTTTTCGGAAGAGAAATTTTTTATCAACCTTGTATTCTTCTGTAAGGAACACAAATAGTTCCGGGATAGTTTTGTTAGCCTTCAGCAGGGCCATTCATTCTCCAACATAAAAGCTTAATATTAATCTTGTTTATGAATAAATAAAGTATGAAAATAATGTGGTTGGCGGATATATGCAATATAATATAGCAAATATAAAAATGAGCGTATTCCGATATAACCGGCTTTTAGTTAAAAATCCCCCCGGCTCATATTTAACGGAGGGATTAATTAAAATTATAACTGATTAGCCAGGATGTAATTCCCTAAATAAATAATTATTCTACTTTAACAGCATCATTTTACGGGAAGTAACCTGGTCATTTACCTGTAAAGTATAAATATAGGTTCCGCTTGCAAGATTACCTGCATTAAAATTGATTTTATGCTGGCCCGCTGTAATTTCACCTTTATAAATTTCTCTGACAACTCTTCCAAGTATATCAAATAATTTTAGTGTAATGTAACCTTGTTTATTAATTGTGAAATTAATACTGGTTGACGGGTTGAATGGATTGGGATAATTCTGTTCAAGCTTAAAAGAGCTCAATTCGGCTTGAGTATTTATTATACCATCTAGGGGTGAATTTGTTATTATCCCGGCTCCAGAACCGCCGCAGCCAATCCAGAGATTCCCTGACTTATCTATATCAATACATTTCATTTCAGTAATATCATTCTGTACGGCAAAAACGGTGTCCATTATGTTAACCCAGGTATTACCGGTATCTGTAGATTTCAGGCAGTATTTACCTCCTGCCACATAAATTCCGTTTAGATCATGACAAACCCCATAAAGAGAAGAATTTTGTGCGTAAATAGGTATAATAATCCTGTTCCATGTAGCCCCGCCATCTGTTGTTTTTAGGATAATCTTTTCTCCGACAGCTATTCCATTGAGTCCGTCGTAAAAATTAATTCTATTAATAGCTAATTGATCAGTGGTATTTACAGTAGCTACATTCCAGGATACTCCCTGATCCGTAGTATATAAAATTGTAGATTTATTTCCGCCTGCAGCCCCATGCATCTGATCAGCAAAAGAAACACAATTAAGTGTTTGAAATGCATTCTTTGTCTGAGAAGACCAGGTTCCTCCACCATCAGTAGTTTTATATATTATATCAATATTTGAACCGTAGTTTCCGACTACAAACCCCAGGTTCTCATTTAAAAAATATACTCCCTGATTGCCTATAGTACTCGAAAGAGTATCACGTATGATCTGTATCCATGAAACTCCTCCGTTAGTTGTTTTCAAAGCCTGCCCCCTTTGGCTTACGGCATATCCTAAATTTTCATTTAGGAAAAAAAGATCCTTTGACCAAAGACATTTATTAGCTGCTAACATATAACTCATATCAAAACTATCACCTGCATTTGTTGATTTAAAGAAAGAGCTTCCATAACAGCATGCATAAATATTATTATTAATTATTTGGATAGCTGAAGGTGATGTAGTAGGATACTTGTTAGCAATACTCCATGAATTTCCAAAATCAGAACTTATAATAACATCTCCGCTCCCGCTTGAAATAACCACTTTATCATTAAATCCTGAAACAACTTGTCCGTCAAAACCGGAGAAAGTGGGTAATGGGATCCATGTTATTCCGCCATCTGTTGTTCTGCAAATAACAGTCCCGGGATAAGTGCTTCCGCCGGTAGAGATACCGTTTAATTGATCTTTGAAATATATTGAGTTAAAATTAACATAAGTCTTATTTGCATCAGCCTGTACCATCTGATTCCAGTTTGCCCCTCCATCTGTTGTTTTTAGAAAGATTGTAGGTTCGAACCCGACAGCAGAAGAGCCCCATCCGCATGAAACCGCAGTAGAAGCTGATATAAACTTAACTGCCCACTGATCAAGTCTTGAATAAACTACACCTGTAGGTGGGTGCAGAGTAAGAGAGGATTTAATATTCCATGTAGTCCCATCAGTTGTGTACCAAATATTACCATTATTTCCGGTAACTATCCCTGTAGTAGGGCTTGAAAAATCCATAGCATACATATTTGCACCAATTGAATCCAATCTGGTCCACGTCGCTCCCCCATCACTGGTTTTATATATGAAAGCCCAATACTTATTAAGAGTTTGACTATAATATGTACTTAAGGTAAACCCTAGGTTAGCATCAAAAAAATGGATTCTTGTGTTTGTAGTTGATGTATCGGGAACAAATATTGACTGCCATGTATCCCCGCCATCGGTTGTTTTTAATATCTTCCCGTGATTACATCCGACAAATCCTGTTGTCGAAGTTATAAAACAGACATCTTTTGCAAGATAAGATGATGTATCAATACGAAATTTAGTAGTCCAGGTCGATCCACCATCGGTTGACTTGTAAATGCTTTGCTTCGAACCAACAAGCCAGGCAGTATTCTGATCTGAAAAAACGCCATTGCTAGTAGAATATATAGGCATATTGTAGGCTTGCCGCCATGTTTGAGCAGTAATGATTAAATTAAGAGAAAGAGACAAAACAAAGAAAAGAATAAATTTTTTCATGTTTCCACCATTATATAGGTTCAAAAAAGATTAGTCTTATATTTAAAAATAGCCAAACAATTGTCGAAATTCAAAGTTTTATTTTATATTCAATTAGCTAACAGATTTATAATAAGCGGTTTATGCGATAATAATTTATTACCACTTTCATCAATAATAAACAATGATTTGATCCAAGCTATTGCATATTAAATGGATACACAAATGTAATCCTTGGTTCTATTCTCTTTTGCGGTTCATAGCCAATAATATTCTTATCAGAATCCTTCATGGGAGTATAAGTCCATTGGTAAACCATAGAGACAAGCAAAAAAGGATATGGTTTATAACCTAATTCAAAATAAAGATATGAGCGGTCATCAAGTGTAAACAAATCATTCTCCCCCTGAATGTTTATTTTATCGTAACCGGCTCTTGCAACAAAGGGGATCGAGCCTGGCGCAATTTCTGTTGCCATGTGAAGTATTCCGCTATTGGGATCTTTATCAAGACGCTGGTAACTTCCGGTTACACCAACAAGCCCTAAAACATTAACAAATAATTCTCCATAATAACCGTTATCGGCAACAATAGTATCTAGTCGCGCAGCTTTACTTGTAAATGTCCCGGTATTTGGAGCGATTTGGAATCTTTCAATCTCATATAAAGAATTGAAATAAGAGGGTATATATCGTGCGTTATTAAATCTTCTTTCAAGTTTAGCGGTTGCATTTACAATTCCAAGTCCGTTAAATTCTGCAATTACACCTGTAGCAACACCGCTGCCAAAGTTTATTATCTTGGAATAATCAGTATAAAGTTTTACGCCTACCAGGTTGTTAGAAAAAATAGGAAGAGCAACATCCACTCCGGCTATCTGTAGTGATCCGTTACTTGCAGTCTGATTAAAAATATTATTAGCCGGGTTGTATGATCCATTAATAACTGAAGCATCTTTATTATAATCACTTGCAAATGTTGCGCCAACTTCAAGATTTCCAATTATAGGTATTAAACCAAGTTCTGTAAACTTTAATGGTCTGACATGCCCCCGTATTCCGACCACACTGGGTTCACCAAAAGAACTATAAATTGACTCGACCCCGAATTGCCCGAAATCTATATCGAACACTAGCCCCGTTCTTCTGGCATCAAAGCTTGGACTATTATTATACAGGTATATTATGCTTCCGTGTCCAAGAGTATAATAATCTATGGCGCCAAGTTTTATAAATACAGGATCATTCTTAACACCGTAACGGGCATATCGGATAATCCTTAAATAATCCCCGAATGAATTGAAATCCTGTGTGCGGAATTTACCTTTTGAATTAAAATCCAGCTGGAGATCTAACCCGAAACCAAAGTTCCCCAATGAAACTTCAGGTCTAAAATGAAATGAATAGAATAGTTCGCCGTCTATCCAGTTTAATCCCAGACCCCCCTCCACATTCCCTTTACCATCCATGGGATATGGGCTAAACTGACTGAATTGACCGGCCTGTGGGAAGGCTTTGCTTACTGTCAGTAAAAATAATATAAATAGTATATTCTTTTTCATCTGCAACCTGCTAATTATCAAAGCGCAAAGTTATAAAATAATTTTTAAATCTATTACAAGAATATTTATTTTGTATAATTAAAACTTGGTTTGTACATGACATGTTATAACGGCCCTGGATTGATTAACTAACTTCGATAGTACTTGTAAAGTATTTTCTTTTCCTTATATTTACTTTAAACCGTGATAATTAAAGGAAATGACTTTGAAAGAAGAATATTTTAAATGGTATACAAATTATCTCGACAGGGATTTTGAAATGCTTGTATTTGGGCATTCAGGCCGCCCGGTTATTTTATTCCCCAGATCAAAAGGACGTTATTATCAGAATAAGGATTTTAAATTAATTGATTCTGTAGCATACTTAATTGATGCCGAAAAGGTAAAAATATATTGCCCAGATGGTGTCGATTCGCAAAGTTGGTACAATTATTCAATAACTCCGGCCAATAGGGTAAAAACACATATCGGGTATGAGAATGTAATTCTTAACGATGTTGTCAGATATATAAAGGATGATATGGGGGATGTAAATATAGCTGCCGCCGGCTGTAGCTTTGGTGCTTATCATGCTGCTAATCTTGCCTTTCGCCATCCGGATTTAATTAACTCACTTATCTGTATGGGAGGAGCGTATGATATAAAGCGGTTTATTTATGGATATTATGATGAAAACTGTTATTTCAATAACCCTCCGGATTATTTACCCAGCCTTAACGATCGATGGTATCTGGAGAAGATAAAAAAAATGAATATAATTCTTGGAACCGGCGAACAGGATATTTGTTTAAGCGACAATGTACATCTCTCAAATATCCTTAATGACAAAGGCATTAAGCATTGGCTTGATGTAAGACAGGGAGTGGGACATGATTGGCAATGGTGGCGGGAAATGTTCCCTTACTATTTGTCAAAGATTATCGGATAAGCCCAAGTTTAATCAGATCATATCCGTGTTTTTGCCTGATACTGTTTACTGCTTCAAGGATTTTTTTCCTTTTCTCTTCATCATCATTAAAAAGGGAACCCTGATTTGGTAGCTTAATAAATTTGCTTACTCCTACTCCTATTAGTCTGATAGCAACTTTTCTTGTATAGGCTTTATTAAAAAGATCCCATACTGTTTCAAAAATAATTTTGTCATCATCTGTTGGATGGATTGATTTTGATCTTGTCAATGTACTGAAATCAGTATATCGCAATTTAAGGTTCACTGTCATGGCCTTCATCTCAATATCCCGGAGATTCTGACATACTCGTCCGGTCATATCAAATAGTTGATCCTTTATAAGCACTGGGTTAGTAACATTTTCCATAAAAGTATTTTCTTTGGAGACGCTCTTGGGCTCACTGTCTAATATGAGAAATTCTTCTCCTTCTCCGTTTGCTTTATACCAAATGTCCATTCCCATTTTTCCAAATGCCTTGGTAAAAGGCTCAAGTGGTGCTTCCGCTATATCACCTATTTTATAAAAGCCTTTCCTGTTTAGCTCAATTGTAGTTTTTTTCCCGATACCTGGGATTGTTTCAATCGGCATAGGAGCAAGAAATTTCCTTTCAAATCCCGGCTGTATATAGGTAACACCCATCGGTTTCATACAGTCGGATCCTATCTTGGCAAGAGTTTTATTTTTCCCTATTCCTATTGAACAAGGCAGTTTGGTTTCATCTAAGACAATCTTCTGAAGTTTTTTTGCAAACTCAAAAAAATTACCATAAATCTTTTCTGTACCGGTAAAATCCATATAATATTCATCAACCGAAGCCTGTTGTATAACCGGTGCATATTCAGAAAGAATGTTTTTTACAATCTTGGAATAACGGGAATATTCTTTGAAATTTCCATGGAGGTATATACCAAGTGGACAAAGACTGAAGGCACGGCGTATAGGCATGGCCGAATGAAGACCAAATTTCCTTGCTTCATAAGAACATGCGGCAACTACTCCCCTTCCCTTTGGATCCCCTCCCACTATAACTGGCTTTCCAATTAAGGAAGGATCGAGAATTCTTTCCACCGAAACAAAAAAAGCGTCAAGATCAAGGTGAAATATTGTTCTCATAGAATTGAAATCTATTCAACTAAATGTTAAAATTCAATTAAATAGCTACTATATGTCTCAGCGGGGCAAATAATTTGTGAATAAGAGGAAATATCTGGATTCCAAACTCGGATTTCGATATAAATCCGTCGGCGCCTGATGCAATGGATAGCTCTTGGTATGGCTGGTGGTCTTTGAAAGATACAATAACAACACGCGGGCTCTTTTTCATCTGCTTTATTCTTTCAAGAAGGTCTATTCCCTTCATATCCGGAAGCGATAAATCAAGAAGAATAAGATCAGGTTTCAGATTATTGATCATGGCTAATGCGATTTCCCCAGTAATTGCACCTCCAAGTATCTCTAAATCATTGTTCAACATTATATAATTAATTGCAGATTTTATGAATCTGAAATTTGAATCTACAATTAATATTTTAATTTTGTTCATAATGAGAATGATTGTATGACTCAACCTATCCCATTATATTCATTACAACAATCGGGAAATACCTGAAAGCTGTAGTAATCTTACCTTATATTTGAGCAAATGAGTTAATTAAACACCTTACATCATCATTCCATTGCCGTTCTCATCTTCCGTCTTATTGACAGTTTGATTTTTCGGCTTATATATATCATTTGTTTCAACAGCGGCAAGACTGATCCTCCCTTCCTCTAGATTCTTATAAAGAAGATCATTCTGCATTAAATAGTAGAATTGTTTCTGAAACTCTTCAAGTGATATACCGCATGTGGCTGCATATTTAGCAAGTTCATGTGGGTCTTCAAAATCAGCTTTGTTCAATCTTAACATATAACGCCGGGCTATATAGAAAGATTCCGATGAAGGATCTACCATTCTCACTTTAGTTTTTTTGGTAACCGGATCAAGTATATCCTTGAAATACATCGGGACGAATCGCCCGTTTTGAATAGATACCATGGCGCCTGAACCGCCGTTTAAAATAAACTGAGCAGCAGCAAATCCTAAATCTCTTGTATATTCCATATCATAAGGAATCGGATCAGCACATCTTAATTCATATCCGATATTCTTAGCAACAATCGTAACTTTCAGACCAAATTCCTTTAATCTTTCCTGCACTTTATATTTTAATATCTCGCCAAAGTTTATTTCAGCAATTCTGATATTATCATGAGCATCCCTTTCAATATTTACGAGTGATTCCAGATCTTTAGGATCAAGATGTTCAACAAGCCCTTCAGCTAGAATTGCAACTCCGTCTGTCCTCCCGTAACTTAATCTTTTGATAATCGCTCCTACCAGTACATCAACAACATGTGAAAGCTTGCTTATATGATTTGGGAATTCCTCCGGAATTAATGTCAAGGTTGCACCTGTCGCTTTTCCTATGCCAAGTGCAAGATGTCCCGCTTTTCTTCCCATCGAAACAACAAAATACCAGCGCGATGTTGTCTGTGCATCAACCATAAGGTTTTGAACAATTTCAACTCCGATATGTCTTGCTGTCTGGAATCCAAATGTTGGAATACCCCATGGAAGATCAAGATCATTGTCTATAGTTTTAGGAACATGCACTACGCGTATCCTTCCGGCTGCCATCTCATCAACTTTCAGTGCGCTGTACGCAGTATCATCTCCGCCAATTGTAATAAGTTTATCAACATTAAGCCGTAGCAGCGAAGTTACTGTATTCTCAAGATGCTTCTTATCTTTTGTAGGATTTGCCCTCGCTATGCCGATATACGATCCGCCCCTGAAATGTATACGGCTTACATTATGAATTGTAAGTTGCTTTGTATGCGATATATCCCCTTCCATTATCCATTGAAATCCATCCATTATACCTATTACTTCAACACCTTCCATAACTGCACGTATAGTAGATGCGCCAATTACACTATTAATCCCCGGAGCAGGTCCTCCACCAACTAAGATCGCCAATTTTTTGGGTGCGATTGACATATGCTCAACTCCTTTATTGGATAAATTCTTCACCTGGTTTATTCTTTACAGAACTTTAAGTTTAGCAAATTTAAGCATTAGCTGCTTTACATTATTACCCTCAAACACAACTGTTGCTTTCTGCATGTCTCCTGAACCAACTACTAAAGTAACCTTGCCTAATCCAAATTTATCATGCATAACACGGCTCCCCGGCCTTAATGTTTTATTATCCTGATCAAAGTTCTGGTAATCTACATTTTCAAAGTATTCGTAATAAATTTCTTTTTTAGATTTCCGTACTGATGTTTTCCTCCCTATGCCGCCATTAATTTCAGCTATAAGTGTGGGTTCAATTTCATCTATAAATCTGGATCTGCTCTGGTATGCCACTTCACCAAAACGGTAACGACTTCTTGCGTGAGAAATGTATACCTTCTGCTTGGCTCTGGTTATTGCTACATAAAACAACCTTCTCTCTTCTTCAAGTGATGCATCGCTGCTAAATTTATTCGATAGCGGGAATATATCCTCCTCACAACCCGAAATAAATACAACCGGAAATTCAAGTCCCTTTGCACTGTGAATAGTTAATAATGTAACAGCATTTTTCGCTTCGTCATACATGTCTACGTCTGCGATTAACGATACCTCTTCCAGAAATTGTTCCAGTGAAACTGTTTTATGGTGCATACAATAATCACTTATTTCAGAAAGAAGCCCGTTAATGTTCTCTAACCTCTCCAGCGACTCAGGCGTATTCTCTTCCTTGAACATTCTTAATATGCCTAGTTCATCAAGCAAAGCCCTTGAAAGTTCACTTACAGATAACTCGCTCTTAAGCCGGATATATTTCTCCAGCAGTATCCTGAATCCTTTTACATTTTTCTGGATTCTTTCCTTAATATCTATAACCTCGAATACCCTTGACATCGTATCAAACATCGATATCTCATGTTTCCTGGCAAATGATATCATCCTTTTTATAGTCGTATTTCCTATCCCTCTCTGGGGGAAGTTCATTATCCTTAATAAACTCTCTTCATCGTTCTGATTTGATAATATCCTTAAGTAAGCAAGTACATCTTTAACTTCTTTTCTTTTATAGAACTCAACACCACCAATAATTATGTATGGTATTTTTTCCCTTCTGAAAATGTCTTCTAATGCCCTTGACTGTGCGTTAGTCCTGTACAATATCCCAATATCATTTAACGACAGCTTCCTTTTAGATATTTCATGCTTAATGTTCTTTGCAATCTGGAATGCTTCATCTTTCTCATCCGAACATTTAATTAGCGTAAGTAGCTCGCCGTCATTGTTGTCCGTCCATAATGTCTTCATGATCTGTGAACGGTTATTCTTTATAACTGAATCGGCTGCCAGTAGAATATGCTTCGTAGATCTGTAATTCTGTTCTAGTTTGAATACCTTAAACTTTGGGAAATCTTTTTCAAAGTAAAGCATGTTCTCTATTGTAGCTCCCCTCCAGCTGTATATGCTCTGTGCATCATCTCCTACAACTGCAATATTCCCGTCCTTCGGTACCAGCAGTTTAAGCAGCTCATATTGTGCCTTGTTGGTATCCTGGAATTCATCTACAAGTACGTAGGTAAATCTCTTTTTGTATCTCTGAAGTATCTTAGGGTTTTCCTTGAATAGCTCACTCGGCTTCAGAAGTAAATCCTCAAAATCCATTGCATTATTTTCTTTAAGACGCGACTGATATTCCACATAAATCTCTGCAATCTTCTCATCAGTTACGGGATTTTTCATATGATGCTGCTTGTATTCCGGAGGCATAATCATGTGGTTCTTAAGGAAGCTTATCCTGTGCCTTACATTATTTGTGGTTATCGATTCCAGCTCAATATTAAGATTTGATATAATATTTGATACCAGTGATGCTGAATCCTCGGCATCGTATATCGAAAAATTCTTTTCGTAATTAAGCGATTTTGCCTCAATTCTTAATATTCGCGCAAATATAGAATGGAATGTCCCCATCCAGATTTGATCCGCTTTGCTGCCGACAAGCTTTTTAATTCTGTCCTTCATTTCTTTGGCAGCTTTGTTCGTAAAGGTTAAGGCAAGAATGTTCTCAGGATCAACCCCCTGATCTAATAAATATGCTACCTTATAAGTTAAGACTTTGGTCTTACCGGATCCCGCACCGGCCACTATCATTACGGGTCCATTAATTTGCTCAACTGCTTTTTTCTGCTCTGGGTTTAATGATTTTGTACTTAACATATATCTCTGATTTTTGATCTGCAAATATATGTATTTGGATATTGAATTAAAAGGTTTGAAATTCGATACGGGGCCATTAATCTATATAACAATCCCGGGATTATGTTAGATACGAAATTTGGACGAAATATTACTATATCTTGATACCGGCTAAAGGAATACCGGTTTTGCGCATAGAATGAACTTTATTATTAACCGGAATCTCTGCTTCCCTGCTTACCCTCTTTTCAAAATAATCTCTGAATCGCTGAACCATAAATTTAACCGGCCAGGCCGCGGCTTCACCTAATGCACAAATCGTGTTGCCTTCTATATTTCCCGCTACAGAGATAAGAAGATCAAGATCCCTCAAAGTCCCCTTCCCTTCTAATATCCTGTTCAATATCTTTAACATCCAGCCTGTCCCTTCACGGCACGGAGTGCATTGCCCGCAGCTTTCATGATAATAAAATTTAGCTATCCTCGCAAGCACTCTTACAAGGTCAGTCTCTTCATCCATCACTATAACCGCAGCAGTCCCTATTGCTGTTCCCGCTGAACGGAGCGATTCAGCATCCATTTTTACTCCGTCTATCTGATCCCCCCTTAAAGGTGGCATTGATGATCCACCCGGTATTACGCATAATATCTTCTTGTTTCCCGGTACTCCCCCTGCATACTTGTAAATCAGATCGGTTAATAACATCCCTGTCGGAAGTTCATAAATACCCGGTTTATTTACATGACCGCTTAACCCGTAAAGAATTGTCCCCGGATGTTTGGGCTCCCCTATTTTCGAAAACCACTCCCAACCTTTCAGTATAATGGGGGGAATGTTTGTTATCGTCTCAATATTATTGATTGTCGTAGGGCATCCCCATAAACCGTTCTGCGCAGGAAACGGCGGTTTAACCCGGGGATAGCCCCTTTTCCCTTCCAGCGAATTCATTAGTGCAGATTCCTCACCGCAGATATATGCCCCTGCTCCTTTATGTGCATATATATTGCATGCAAAATCAGTCCCGAATTTCTCCTTCATCCCTTCCCCAACATATCCATAGGCATAAGCATCAGCTAAAGCTTTTTCAAAAAGCTTTATCCATTTATGGTATTCACCTCTTATATAAACATAGGCTGTCTTTGCTCCTATAGCATAACAGGCAATAAGTATCCCCTCTATCAGTTGATGTGGATTTGATTCAAATATCTGCCTGTCCTTAAATGATCCCGGTTCGCTTTCATCCCCGTTTACACATAAGTACTTCGGCTTATCATTTGACTTCGGCATGAAACTCCATTTAAGGCCCGCCGAAAAAGCCGCCCCGCCCCTCCCTCTTAAACCTGACTTCCTTACCTGGTCAATTATATCATCAGCACTTTCGGTAAATGCTTTCTTGGCACCATTGTATCCGTCATGCTGTAGGTATACATCAATTAAGTGAAGATCTTTTATATCGGGAAGAACTATTTTTTCCATCAATTCTTGTTCTTTAAGGATTCAATAATTTGTTCAGTCTGCTCTTTAGTTAAGTTCTCAAAATAATCTTCATTCACGGCTAACATAGGTGCAGTTCCGCAGGAGCCCATACACTCTACTTCTTCTATAGAAAAAAGTTTGTCTGCTGTAACCTGCATATTGCCTATTCCAAGCTTCTCCCTAACTGCACTGTATATTTCAAGCCCCCCCTTTAACAGGCAGGAAATGTTCGTGCATACCTGGATATGATATTTGCCCATCGGTTTTTGATGATACATGGTATAGAAAGTAACAACTCCAAGTACATCCTCTGGCGTTATCTCAAGTATTCGTGCAACTTCTGTCATTGCTTCGCCTGAT
The DNA here is from genome assembly GCA_031292455.1 of Ignavibacteriaceae bacterium. Classification (GTDB taxonomy): domain Bacteria; phylum Bacteroidota; class Ignavibacteria; order Ignavibacteriales; family Ignavibacteriaceae; genus Fen-1301. Next base: position 11,538 of record JARLHC010000077.1, on the reverse strand, counting down.
ATGAAACCATTCTGCTCCTGAACTATAAACAACACAGGCATTAAGGCAGCTCGCTTTTCAGGATACCTGCTTATTGCTTCTTCTACACGCTTTAGATTTTCTTCTGTGAATTTAAATTCCATTATCTCGCTGTTTCATATTATTTATTTATCTGCTTCCCCCATTACAGGATCAATGCTTCCTACAATCGCTACTACATCACTTACCATATGCCCCTTCATCATCAACGGAAGCCCCTGGCAATTGCAGAACGAAGGAGAACGTATCTTGCACTTCCATGGATGACCCTCCCCCTTGCTTACAATATAAAATCCAAGTTCCCCCTTCGGGTTTTCTATTGCACTGTATATTTCACCTGCAGGCGGATTAATACCAAAGTTAACTATCATGAAATCCTGTATCAGCTCTTCCATCTTGGTATAGACTTCGGCCTTGTTGGGAAGCACCTTCTTTGCACTATTAAGTCGAACCTCTCCCTGAGGCATTTTACTTAATATCTGCCTTACCATCTTAGCGCTTTCCCTCGCTTCATCAATCCTCACAAAATAACGCGCAAGACAATCCCCTTCCTTATATGTTATTACATTAAAATCCATTTCATTATAAAATAAGTAAGGCTTCGCTCTCCTTAAATCATATTCAACCCCGCTCCCTCTTAAAGTTGGACCCGTCAATCCAAGATCAATTGCGTCCTTTGCAGATACAATTCCTACCCCATCCAATCTTTCTATAAATATCCTGTTCTTATTTAGTAGCTGCTCACATTCTTTAAGATTATCGTCAAACTGATCGATAAACCAGTTTACTTTAGCTAACGCTTCCGGCTGAATATCGTTTGCAACTCCACCTACCCTTGTGTATGTATTTGTAAATCTGGCTCCGCAAAGTATATCCCAGATATCAAGTATCTTTTCTCTCTCCCTGAATGTCCATAACAGCACAGTCATTGCTCCTACATCCATGGCAAAAGCACCTATAGCAACAAGATGCGAAGCTATCCTTGAAAGTTCACATATCAGCATCCTTATATACTGTGCTCTGGGAGGAGCTTCTATTCCCGTTAACTTCTCCACTGCCAAAACCCATGCAACGTTATTCGATAGAGGAGCAAGATAATCTAACCGGTCTGTATGAGGAATAAATTCATAAAATGACATATTCTCGGCCATCTTCTCGTAACCCCTGTGAAGATATCCCAACTCAGGTACGCACGCTACTATTGTTTCTCCGTCAAGTCTTAACAATAATCTTAATACTCCATGGGTTGCCGGATGCTGTGGTCCCATGTTTAGTATCATCTCATTCTCTAATGCATCCTCAACAGTATATCTGCTTTCAGTACGCATCAGCGCTTCTAATATTTTGGGATGTATATCGTCTTTAGTCAGCTTTTCCATGTTTACGCTTATTTCTTCGGTAGTGGAAGTGAACCGGGAATACCCATCAGTGGAAAGTCCTTCCGCAAAGGATAATATTCAAAATCCTCCGGCATGTACATCCTCCGTAAATCGGGATGATTATTAAATTGTATGCCGTACATATCGTATGTCTCCCTCTCTGCCCAGTCAGCCGACTTCCATACTGAACTTACTGTATCAATTGCACAATCTTCTTCATCTATATTGCATTTTAATCTCACCCTGAACTTATTCTTCAAAGAAAAAATATGATATACTACCGTGTATCTTAATGTTCTTTTTGCCCAGTCTATTGCTGTAACATCTTCACATAAATCAAATGATAACTCCGGATCATTCTTCAGTATCTCGCAAACCTTTACGATATCTCTTTTATCAAAGGTAAGTGATAACTCTCCTCTGAATTCTTCCTCGGTACATTCGAATCCTGGCACTTGGTCTTTTAATTTATCTACGAGTAACTCTTTGAATTCCATATGTTTTAATTTTGTTGAAGTACCGGTGATTCCAATGGTTCATCAGGAAAATCCCTTACCCTCGTCTTTCCGATTTTCTCCTGGATTTGTATCAGTGCATTAAGTAAATTCTCAGGTCGCGGTGGGCACCCGGCAAGATATATATCCACTGGTAGAAATTGATCTATCCCCTGCACTACATTATACGACCTGTACATTCCCCCTGAAGCCGTGCACGCTCCCATCGCTATCACCCATTTCGGTTCTGGCATCTGGTCATATATCTTTTTAACTACATGCGCCATCTTATATGTAACTGTTCCCGCAACAATCATTAAATCACATTGACGCGGTGTGAATCTCATAACCTCCGATCCAAACCTCGCTATATCAAATTTAGGATCACCTGCCGCCATCATCTCTATAGCACAACACGATATCCCCATCGGCATTGGCCATACTGAATTCTTTCTCGACCATGCAGCAAGCGCATCAATAGTCGTTGTAAAAAAACCGTCTTGCTTTAATTTCGCCTCTACTCCCATTTGAAACCGCCTTTCTTATATACATACAAATAACCTAACTCCAGCACTATCAGAAATATTAACATCGAAACAAATACAGAAGTTCCAATCTCATTATATAGTATTCTGAACTTTACAGCCCAGGGGTAAACGAAAATCACCTCTAAATCAAATATTATAAAAAGCATCGCAACAAGATAATATTTAACCGATACCCGCTCGTGCGTCGAACCCACTGGCTTCATTCCGCTCTCGTATGTCGATAGTTTCTCTGGCGTTGGCCTCTGTGGCCCCAATAATTTCGATGAAAATACTACTAAAACAGCAAAAACTATCGCAAACGCTATTACAAGAAAAACCGGGATGTATTGCTCAATCATACTTTCTATAACTTATTGCTTTATTTGATTTTAAACGCTTAAAATTATTTAATTAAAGCCTGATTGTCAATTTAAACACTTTTCCACCTTATTATTGTGTCCTTATAACATATATCACATGATCAATTTTATTACTATTAAAATATCATGCTTTGGCTCCCTGTCATTTCCTTATATACTGTTGTCCTGCTTGCTACCGGCTTGCTACCTGGAATATTACGACTTTTAGCGCACTTAAGCGCACTTTACCACACTTTAGCGCACTCAATTTCATGGGGATTGTCTTTGGGGAAGGTTATATCACTTATTTTAATGTAAAAGTTTATCAGCTCTTTGTCAAGTTTAATCATAATTTTTTTTTAGTAATTTTGCATTAAATAAAATATAAAAATCATAATGTATTATTTATTAAGTTCTGTCATTGGCTACCTTTTGGGTTCGGTTCCAACCGCCTACCTTCTATTAAAAAGAAAAGGAATAAATATTTTAACCGAAGGAACCGGAAATGTCGGTGCTATGAATTCTTTCGATATTACTTCTTCCAAAGTAACGGGGCTGATGGTCTTTTTTATTGATGCAATAAAAGGACTCTTAAGTGTCTATATCCCTTTGTTGTTTTTCCCATTCGGATTTTGTTACCCGGCAATCTCCCTCCTCTGTGCTGTATTAAGTCATTGTTATAATCCATGGATAAAATTCAAAGGGGGAAGAGGTTTAGCCACATCTCTCGGCGGCACTCTTCTTATCGCTCCGTTTATTCCTGCAGTGTGGATAACAACCTGGATAATCGTTTACCTCATTAAAAGAAATATATTGCTCGGAAATATATTCGCAAACTTTATTGCTCTTATAGTAATTTTATCTTTCCCTCAAACTGCATTTAACTACTCGTTCCCTAAGGCAGATTCAATATCTTCTCTTATGTTTTTCTCAACTTCGTTACTTATTATTATTTTTATCAGACACATTGATCCCATGATGGAACAATTAACACAGTTTAATTTTATTAAAAAAAGGATTAAATAATGTTGACTAAGAAAAAAATTCTTTCCCTTGCTTTGGCATTCCTGATCTTCTCCGGTTCCATGATATTTTTTATTGAAAATAAAGATACGCTGTATCATGAATCAAATAACAACCCTGAATATGTTCAGCAGAAGAATGATGATATAACAAATTCGCGTCATAACATTATAACAGAAACTGTTAAAAAAGTTAGCCCGGCTATCGTTGGTATAAATGTAACCCAGGTTGTCCAATATCAGGATCCATTCGGCTCTATGTTTAATAATGACCCTTTCTTTAAACAGTTCTTCGGAAACCAGTCTTATAATCAGAAAGTGAAAAGCTTAGGTTCAGGATATCTGATCTCCTCTGATGGGTATATCGTTACCAATGACCACGTTGCAGGAAATGCCTCTGAAATTACAGTTACTATGACTAACGGCGAACAGGTTCCCGCTAAATTAATCGGAAGCGATAAGTCTTCCGATATCTGCCTGTTAAAAATTAATAGGACAAACCTTCCCTTTGTAATATTCGGTAATTCTGATGATGTAATTATAGGTGAATGGGTTATCGCATTGGGAAATCCCTTCGGTTTGTTTGAGGTAAATGATAAACCTACGGTCACTGTAGGTGTGGTTTCTTCCACGGGCTTGAATCTTGAACCAATAGACTATAGGTATTACCTTAATATGATTCAAACGGATGCCGCTATCAATGGCGGAAACAGCGGAGGACCTCTCGTTAACAGTCTCGGCGAAGTTATAGGTATGAATACTATAATTTATACTGCCGGCGGCGTTCAGGGAAATATTGGACTCGGTTTTGCAATTCCTATCAACAAAATCAAAAAAATTATTACCGAACTTAAAGCAAAAGGAAAAATAGAGCGCGACTTTAGTGTCGGAATGGTAATTCAAAATATTGATGAGGGTATAGCAAATTATTATAACCTCAAAACAACTAAAGGTGTTATTATTACTCAAATTGTACCTAATTCTTCTGCCAGCAGAGCAGGTCTTAAGGTTGGGGATATAATCTCTAAAGTCGATAGATACTCAATTTCAAATGATCAGATGCTTAATGGAGTTTTCCAGGAATTCAGAACAGGACAAACAATTGATATCAGCATACTTCGTGATAACACACCACTCATTGAAAAATTAAAGCTGGAGAAAAAATGATCCAACGTTATACACTTCCGGCTATGGGAAGAATCTGGAGTGATCAATTCAAATTTGATTCATGGCTGAAAGTAGAAATTCTGGCCTGCGAGGCCAGATCTTCAATGGGTGATATCCCAAAAGAGGATTTGGATTTAATTAAACGGAATGCAAAGTATGATGTTAATCGTATATTGGAAATTGAAGAAACTACAAAACATGATGTAATAGCTTTTCTTACTAATGTCGCCGAATCCCTTGGATCTGAATCCAGGCATATACATTATGGTATGACTTCTTCCGATATTCTTGATACTACTTTATCCCTTCAGATGAAAACTTCCGGCGATCTTCTGCTTAAAAGATTGCATGAGCTAAAATCTGAATTAAAAAAGAGAGCCCTCGAACATAAGCATACTATTTGCGTCGGCCGATCCCATGGAATGCACGCTGAACCCACTACTATGGGATTAAAATTTGCCCTCTGGTATGAAGAAATATTAAGAGATATCACCCGGCTCCAAAATGCTGTTAAAATAATTAGCGTAGGAAAAATATCAGGTGCTGTCGGAACATTTGAACATCTCTCCCCTAAAGTGGAGGAATATGTATGCAGTAAATTAGGTCTCTCCCCTGCTCCAATCTCTACTCAGATAATCCAGCGGGATAGACATGCGGAATTCATGACTGTACTTGCAATAATCGGTGCTTCTCTTGAAAAAATTGCAACTGAGATTCGCCACCTGCAAAGATCGGAAGTTCAGGAGGTGGAAGAGTATTTTTCCCCCGGACAGAAAGGTTCTTCTGCTATGCCTCATAAAAGAAATCCTATAATAAGTGAAAAAATATCCGGCCTTGCAAGAATACTTCGTAGCAACTCTGCGGCAGCTCTTGAAAATGTTGCCTTATGGCACGAAAGAGATATATCACATTCATCTGTCGAAAGAATAATTATTCCCGATAGCTGTATTGTCCTTTACTATATGCTTGACCAAATGACAAATCTGATCAAAGATTTGGTTATCTATCCTGAGAATATGATGAGGAATCTTAATTTAACAAGAGGACTGATCTTCTCTCAGGCAGCTCTGTTAAAAATGACCAATAAAGGTGCACCCCGGGAAGATGCCTATAGGATCATTCAGCAAATATCAATGAATGTGCAGAAAGATATAAATCTGCACCTTAAAGAAGAATTGATCAAATCTCCGGAAGTGACGAAATACCTTACAAAGGAAGAAATATTAAATATATTCGATAATAATAATTTGCTTCAGAATGTAGATTATATTTTCTCAAGAACTATTGATGAAACTAAATAAACAGGACTAAAGCATACGGATGAAATTAAATAGGAGTTTGTATGTTAAAGATTATAATTATTGTCGCTATAGCTTTGATAGCCATATATGCTGTTTCTGCAAAGAGTGATATGAAGTTGAAAGTAGGAGATAAAGCCCCCGATTTTACACTGCAGGATGCGTTCGGAAAATCATATACACTTTCCGATTATAAAGGAAAGTCACCTGTAATAGTTTATTTCTACCCTAAAGCAAGTACTCCCGGATGCACTAAAGAAGCCTGTGGAATCAGAGACGATTGGAGCAAATTCAAGGAAAATAATATTCCTGTACTCGGTATCAGCGTTGATGATAAACCTGCTATTAAAAAATTCGTTGATGATTACAAGCTTAACTTCCCTCTCCTTTCTGATGCTGATAAGAAAGTTTCCAAAGAATATGACGTGGTCGGAATACTTGGCTTTGATAAGAGAGTAACATTTATTGTCGATAAGAATTCCAAAATTGCTGATATAATAGAGGTCAAGGATATAGCAAATCATTCCAAGATGGTATTGGATAAAGCCTTAACGTTAAAGTAAAATATTTTCCGTATCTTTCTTCCGTATTTTAGAATATTTGGAAGAAAGATACATGGAATTCAACCTTATACTGCAAAACTTACAAAGGCACATCGAATTAACTGATGAAGAAAAGGAAATATTCTGCTCTTCATTAAGATCAAAGAAAGTTAAACGGCATCAGTTCCTTGGCGAGGCTGGCGAAATAAGCAGGTACCAGAATTTTGTTAATAAGGGCTGCCTCCGCTCCTATTATGTAGATGAAAATGGGTTCGAACATAATGTCCAGTTTGCTATAGAGGACTGGTGGATTGGAGATATGGCAAGCTTTCTGACTAAAAAACCCGGTTCCCTCTTTATTGAAGCACTGGAAGACAGCGATGTTTTGCAGCTGGACTACCCATCTATGGAAGAACTTTATGTCAAGATCCCTAAGCTTGAACGCTTTTTCAGAATACTTCTTCAGAATGCATTCATTACATTTGAACAGAGGATTATATCAACAATTAGCAGATCAGCGGAGGAAAGATATCTTGAGTTTATTAATAAATACCCCCTGTTTGAACAGCGGCTGCCCCAGATACATATAGCTTCATATCTCGGAATTACTCCCGAATTCCTTAGCAAAATCAGAAAGAAAATACTTGTTGACTCCTCTAAAACCTTGAAGTAGATTAAGTTAATTTCTTAATCTACCTTATTCCTGACTTCCCTTTCCCTCCTTATGTTTACTCCATAAGAAAAACAGAAAATAAAAAATCTTAAGGAGTAAAATCATGGAATCAATCAAGAAAAATTTAGAAAATCTTAATAACCTTGTTTTAACAGGCAAAGCAATAGAAGCTTTCGATAAATATTATGCCGATAACGTTGTAATGCAGGAGAATTCAAGCGAACCGATGGTCGGTAAAGAACTGAACCGTCAGCGTGAAATAGAATTCTTTTCCAGCATTACAGATTTCCGTGGAGCATCTGTAAAAAGTGTTGGCTTCGGTGATAACACTTCTTTCGTAGTATGGGAATTTGATTATACACATAAGGATTGGGGCGTTAGAAAATATACTCAGGTGGCTGTTCAGACATGGGAAAACGGTAAGATAGTTAAGGAACAGTTCTTCTATGGCAACTAACATAAATATTTTAATGATCACGACATGATATCTTCGGATCCTCCTAATATCAGAATCGGTTAGTATACAAATGATCGAAGAGTAGCCGTCCCCATTATAGGGACGGCTTTTTTTTATATTAGTATTACCCGATTGAACCTCGAAGCAAAAAAAATATTTGCTCTATTCCTTTAATTATCGTAATATCACTTTAACATTCTATGATTGGAGGTTTATTATGGGCATTAAATGTGTCTTAGTCGGAGCCGCTATTCTGATTTGTTCCTCTTTCTCTCTCCCTCAGCAAAAACATTTATCAAAACCATTGGATGATGATAATAGCAAATATACCAATGTCGGCAATATTGGTCTTGCTGTGTCCAATTATGGTATTTATGGAAATGGACTGGTAAATCTTACCCAGCTCGGTCATCAGCCTTCCTGCGAATACCCTATCGGCAGTGGTATTGAACATATTTTCCAAGGGGGGCTATGGGTCGGAGGTTTTATAAAAAATACAATTAACAGCTTGTCCAAAACAGGTCCTTTTGTTACGACCGGTGCTGTTGATAATACAAGCGGATATCGTAGGTCAGGATATGAATTCACAAACAATTATGGCTCTTCCGTTGTTGAAAGATCGTCTCTCCTGGATTCAAGGTATTACACCCCCCTTGCAATATCTCATCAGGACTTCATTTCGGATTTTACTGATACCAACAGATATACTCTTGATGGTACCCCCATTGTAGACCACAATCCTTTAGGTATTACGGTTCATGAAGAAAATTATGCATGGAATTTCTCCTATGCTAATTTCTTTGTTATTAAGAATTATACTATTACAAATATAACCGGGAAGTGGTTAGATAGTGTCTATGTGGGATTATGGACAGAGGCGGTTGTAAGAGATGTAAAAATTAGTTATACCAAAAATGCGGCTTTTTATGTACATGGCGGTGTTGGGTACGATGATTCTTTAAATATGGCTTACGCTTTTGATGTTGATGGAGATGTCCCTTACACTAATAGCTATGTCGGATTTTTATATTTAGGCTCAACTCCTACTATAAACTCATTGTTTTTGGTAGATAATGGCTCAGGCGGAAAGGATACTCTCCCTGCTACCTGCTTTAATAGCTGGGGCTTTAATAATACCACCGATCCCAATTTCTTTGCCCCTCCGGATGGTCCTACCGGAGATTTGGTTAGATATCAAAAAATGCAGGGATGGTTCGGTGGAACTAATAGATTTAATCCCTATTACAATTCGCCTGGTCCTCTTTACCATACTGGTATAAATCCTGATGTTTTAAAAATTGCTGGCGCTGATAGATCAGAACTAATCACACATGGATATTATAAGAATATTGCTCCCGGCGAATCAATAAATATTGCTTATGCAGTTGTATGCGCTGGGAAATTTGGAGATGAACCAACCGCTTTAGATACAAGACTGGAAAGAACTAATTTATACAACAATGCTGATATGGCTTTAAGCACTTATTTCGGTAATGATCTAAATAGAAATGGCATAGTCGATCCGCATGAAGACATATATGGCGATGGTCTTGTTCATCATTATACTTTTTATCCGCTTATACTTACATCTCCCGTTGCGAACGAACACTGTGTCGCTGGCTATCCGCATAACTTAACATGGAGGAGTAGTATTTCAGACAATGTTAAAATTGAATATAGTACAAATAATGGTGTAAATTGGATTACAATTACTTCTGCTACGCCGGCAAATACTGAAAGTTATTCATGGTTGGTTCCTAACACTCCTTCTACAACTTGCCACATACGAATAACTTATAATGCTTTCCCGGCTATTCAATGGATTAGTAAAGATGTTTTCACTATTTCGGCAACTAATACTCCCCCTCAGATAGCGTGGAACACTCTCTCCACTCATCCGGATACTTCATTTACTGCTATGACTTTTGGCTGGGATGCCGCCGATATCGACGGTAATAATAATATTCAGAAAATTAATATAGCTCTTAATGATACAACTCATTTTGTAACCTTGAATGCAGCAACAAATTCAATCACTATTCGGACAAGCGATTTCAGTAATCCTAACCCTTTAATGGATATTTATATAAATGGAGATCCTGCTAACCAGCCGGTAGATTCCCTTGGGAATAGAGTAAAACTTCCCGGACTGGTTTATAATTCAAATAACGTATTCTATGTTCAGGCGATCGATATTTATAATGCTAAATCACCCTGGATAAGCTCTGCCACCCAGCCAAAGAGTAATCCTGGTTGGTTTGTTAAAAAACCCCAGGGTAAAATTGCGTTAGTTAATAATTATTCTGCCTACGATAATCCGGGTACCTTTTATCCTAATATGATGGATAGCCTTAACCTTAGCGGGAAATATGATATTATAGATTTAGTAAACCAACCACTCCCATATATCAATCTTACTTTTTTTGAAACAGCAAAGTTATTTAATAATATTCTATGGTATACCGATAATAACCCATCACTTGACCTTGCAAATGCAACAGTACAGAAAATTACAAACGCAGGGGTAAAGATTTTCTTCTCAATGCTTTTTCCTCAGACTATAAATCTTACTCAGATTCAGGGATTTTTACCTGTCCGCTCTGATACAAGTTCATATCTTTCTGTAATAGCCCCTAATAAAATGGTTAGCGATACAAGCCATTCCGGTTATCCTGCACTTACAATAGCTACTTCATTCCAGAGGTTAAGAGGATTCTATTTAACTCCGAATGCTACTCCCATTTATTATTTCCCCAACAAGGAACTATCGGGATATATCGGATTTGAAAACAGCAGCAAAAACATCTTCTTTATCGGTATGCCTTTACATAAGATAAATGGCATCCCCGGAAGTGTTAAAAATCTGTTACAGAAAGTATTACTGAATGATTTTAATGCACCTTTTATACAACTTACTTCTCCGGCTGCCAGTGAAGCACTTACAATTGCATCAGTGTATAGTTTGTCATGGAAAAGTAATATGGTAAGTAATGTGAAGATAGAATATTCTACAGATCAGGGAACATCATGGATCACTATTATCGGAAGTACAGACTGTATATCAGGAAGCTATGTGTGGACAGTTCCGAACACTCCCTCAGAGAATTGCGCATTAAGAATAAGTGACATTTCCAATCCGGCAGTTTATTCGATGAATTATTTTGCTATCAGACCGGTCACCGGAATCAGGGATAACAATAAAAGTTTGTCCTATAAACTTCAGCAGAATTACCCCAATCCGTTTAATCCTTCCACCACAATTAACTATTCGCTTTCCAGGGAAGGACATACTAAAATTACTATATACAACATACTTGGAAGTAAGGTTGCTGTTTTGGTTAATGAAAATAAACCCGCAGGTATTTATTCCGTTCAATTCAACGCAAATGCTCTTCCAAGCGGAATTTATTTTTATAGGTTGGAATCGGGCAGTTATTCTGATATTAAAAAGTTTGTTCTGATGAAATGAGCGCCAAGCTAAGCTTGGACATTACTAATCGGGTGAGTCGGAGAGTTGCGATTCTGCTGAGTCCCGTCATGGTAAAACTCTAAAGCCATGTAGCGAGAAGCCGGGTTATCGTTGGAAACGATGATAATCTAAG
>JARLHC010000076.1 GCA_031292455.1 Ignavibacteriaceae bacterium | reverse complement strand
TAACTTCAAAAACTAAGTTTTTTTTTTAATGATCTTAATTTGTTCGTGGTTGTTTTTAAAGTTGTTGTAAATAAAAACGTTGCAAAAGCATTTGATCATGTTGCGTGAAGAAAAAACCTCAGGGTATCCTTCTATAGCTTTGCAAACCTGATCTCTGAGATAACAAAAGCAGAACTCTCAAACAAGATCAGCTATTTAATAAGAACATTATCCAAGTCCGATCTGCTGGTAATAGATGACTTTGCTTTTAAGAAAATCTCCCCCCAATTAGCCGAATACCTTTACAGCGTTGTTGACGATAGATATCAACAGCGTTCAACAATCTTCACTTCCAACCGGGTAATCGGTGACTGGATGGGAATCTTTCCTGATCCGGTAATGGCTAACGCCATTATGGACAGAATAGCTCATAATGCACATCAAATAACTATCAAAGGAGAATCGTATAGGAAGAAAAACACTATTAAAAAATCAAACGCTTAGGAGGTATTTTTAATGCTAAAATAAAAGCGGTATCTTAGTAATTAGGGTGAGGTGATCATGTGAACCCAGCCCTGGGGAATAATCTGGTTTTTGACATAAATACTACTTTACCTGATCTTCCCATTTTTTCTCTTCTGTTTTTGTTCAGGTAAATCTATTCATTCTTTATTTTTAAAACAAAAAGAGACCATCCTTTTGAGACAGCCTCGTTTTAGTTTAGGAGATAGTTCCTTTTTAAAGACAAATCATCCTATGTGAACAATGAAATGGCAGGTCATACATCCTTCGGGTATTATTATTTCCCCAAATGACATTACAGGATACACGGCCTTCAATATCCTAGATTAGTCCTACAGTTTTACAATAATCTTTTATGGTAGAAAATGAATAGTTATTTTCTTTAAAATATTTAATTTCCTTCCCATATAAATATAAAGCTGCTTCGCCTAAATTCTTTACTTTCAATTTTGCTCTTGCCCAATCTTGAATAATATAAGTAAAGCTGTTTTTAACCCTCCTATTAATAATCCGTTTTCCATCTGATTCGTCAATCAATTCGTTTGGATGGATATTAAAAACAATTGGTTTGCCATTTATTTTATTTTCCATACTCAAAAAAGAACGCTGAAGTGCAGTTAAATGAGGAAACATTCTCATAGTAGTTCCGATATAAGGTAAAACCATAGCAGATAAGGGCACTTCCACAATTGGCCCATTTCCCCTTTTAAATAAGCTTTTTTCAGTTGTTTTATAAGGTAACCGTGGGGCAAACATCCATTTTAATTTTTTAATCCCACCAAATGACATGAAAAAATCAAATCTTTGGGATGCAATGGAGCTGTCAATTTTAAATCCGGAGTCAATCAATGCCCCTACAGTATCCTGATTGATCCTTAAAGCAGGCGCCCGAAAAGATATTACTTCCTGCCCGGAAATATCCTCCAACAATTTTTTACTTTCTTCCAAATGCCTTCTTTGTCTTTCATAAGGCATTACATCAAAACCATTTTCTTTTATGTGCGATTTACCATGCGACGCAACTTCATGACCAAAAGGAATTACCATTTTCACTATTTCAGGAAATCTTTTAGCAATATAGGCAGTAAAAAAAAATGTTGATTTTATATTATTTAATTGGTACAACTCCAATAATTTAGGTAATCCATCATCCAGTATTTTTTTACCAGTTTCATCTCTTAATATATTGTACCATATTGATGTCGTTTCAACATCATTGGATAACAAGCAATATCCTTTTTTTTTAATCATTTAATAAGAGTATGGAATACTACGAATTTATTTTACGTTCTGTTCTTATATTATGTTTACTTAAAGCTATATCCCCCAACAGCATGTTATATACGTTAGTATAATTTGAAACAATTTTATCCCACCGATGACATGAATTGACTTTTTCGAATGCTCTTTCTGCAAATTCAAGCATTTTATCTGGATTTGCCAATGCATAATTTATCTTTTGGGCGAGATCCTCAACATTACCACTCTTAAAATATAATATATCTCTTTCTTCGAAAATATCCTTGTTGCTTTGAATATCACTACATATTATTGAAGCTTTAACCGATGCTGCTTCTAATAGCATCATTGACATAGCCTCAATTGCGGAAGGAAAAACAAATAGCCTGGCATTATATAAATAGCTATATAATAATTTTTTATCTTTAATTAACCCCAAATAATCAACATCTAATCCATTACTTAACTTATATAATTCCTTTATATAACCATTTGAATGTGAAAGATCACCGGCAATAATAATTTTACGATTATAATTTATTATGTTCAGCGCTTTTAATAAATATTCACAACCTTTACTTCTTATTATTCTTCCTGCAGCAAATAATATATAATCATCATAAGGTACACACGGTAATTTCATAACATTAACTTTTTCGATACCATTGGGAATGTACAGAGCATTAATTTTTACATTTTTTTTGTACAATTCCTGTTCAATTCTGGAAACACATGTAATATAGTCTGAATATTTGATGAAATATTTTTCATTTATCTTAAAAAACCAATTATAATATTTCTCATTTTCCATTTCACAGAAACTTCCATGTGTTGTACTCAGAACTTTATATTTTAATTTTAGTATTGGAATAACGAATGCGGCATCTCTATGATGTAAATGAATTAGATCATAATTACCAAATAACAGGGCATGAAAGGTAGAAAGAATATAATAATATAATATATTAAGTTTTTTAAAGGGTATTTTTTTAAATACTATTTGTTTATAATTCTCATAATTACCGCTCTGTATATCAGTATGGCTTGAAGTAGCATAAACCGTATATTCATAATCATCTTTTGAATACTTGATGATATTCTCACCAACGGCTGCGGCGCCCCCATATGCTGGAAGTCCTTTTAAACCAATCATTGCTATTTTAGGTTTATTAATCATAAATATTGTTTTGATATTTATAGTATCCATAATAATGATTAATCATTATACGTTTGCATTATTATCATACACTATTGAACATTGAGGATCAATATTTCTTTTTACGGGGAAATAGAAAAGGAAAGAAAAGAAAACGATTATGTCCCTCTTTATAATATGCAAGACATCTAAAGCAGAAAAAAATCTTCTTCTTGATTGATACCACACCCTGATTAACACAAAAAGCGGATACAATATTATAGGCCAAAATGCACCGATATAGAAAGACAATAAAAACATAAACAAAAAAAGTAATAAGGTAAATTCTGACCTTATGATTATCTTGATTAATTTTAGATTGAATAGATTCATATGATAAAGGTGCCCATAATATTTTGAGTCGAAAGACAGTAATTCTTTTTTTAACCTAGCGTGATATACATAAGAAATTGTATGATGAATTGCAGCTACTTCCTTTTTCCTTAATAATGGTATACCTTTTTGGGAAAGCCTTAATGAAAAATCAGTATCTTCTAATCTATTTAATCTACTATCCATTCCATGTAACTCATCCCATAAAGACCGTTTAACGCAAAAGAATACCCCGCCAATCTTTGCTTCATACTTATCTCTTAAATAAGCTTTTCCATTTGGCGTTCTATATAATTTTTTTATAAACTTCCATTTATCGTCATAATAGTATTCTATAATATTTCCAGTAACAAAACTATATTTTAAAGTTTTATCCTGATCAATAATTTCAGAAATAAATTTAGGTATTAGCTGGGTATCCCCATCTAAAAAGATCAAATAGTCTCCCTTAGAATAAGATGCACCTATATTTCTTCCAATTGCTGCATTTATATGTTTGTCGGTTACTTTTATAATTAAAGTCAGGGGATATTTTTTCGCTATTTCAATACTGTTGTCGGTAGAATTTGAATCTACGTATATCACTTCTGAGACATCAGCAATATTGTTCAGTAATAATGTATCAAATACGCTTTTTAATGAAACATCCAGCTTCCATCCTTCGTTTCGACCGATAATTACAAATGAAATATTTTTCATTCTGCCTTTATATATTATTTCATAAATTATTTTAATGATCGATATTTTAAATAATAGACTTTAAAAAGACCAAGAGTAAGGATTACAAACAGGATTGGTATTGCAAGCATATTGCAATGTTTCCGATACATATATAGGGATTTGCGAATACTATTAATGGAATAAATATCAAACATACTTCTTACAAATTCTGATAGCCTTGGTTTATTATAAGCAGCTCCTTTTGATGTCAGACTTTTGTTTTCATAAACTTGTGCATTGTATGTAATATATATGTTTATATTATTTTTGAATGCTCTTAAACAAAAGTCAGTTTCAGAACCATATTGTGGTAATTTCTCATCGTAATAATTTAAGTCAGTCAATAATTTTGCAGGTATGAGTATTCCACGCCCACTTAAAATTGGGGATGGTAATATACCAAATAATTCGTCAGGACAGACCACTGAAAATTTTTTTATATACGGTATTTCTTTTAATCTCCACATAATAATTTTTTTTACACCAGAAAATGTTATTCTATAAGGGAAGGTATCAGATATAGATATTGACCCCAGAATACTATTTTTTTCAAGTCCATTATAATCGTCAAGTAACTTTTTTACGTAATCACCAGGTAATGATAGATCGTCATTTAATGTAAGGAAAAAATCTTCTTTTAGCTTTAAACCCAATTTAAATCCTTCGTTCATACTCTTGGTATACCACCATTCACCATTACCTAAAACAATCTTAACTTTCGGATATTCTTTTTTTAGCATTTCCAACGTACCATCGGTTGATCCATCTACGACAACAATTATTTCTAAAATAGAATTACTTGCTTTTTGATTATACAGATCATTTAAAATATTTTTCAAATATTTTATTCTATTATGAGTCGGGATAACAGCCGCAATTCGTATCATCTCCTTATTACCTGTCAGTTACTGATATTCGGAAACTAATACTTGAGATTTTGTTTTATTCTTAAATTCCAAGTGGGTCAATATGTTTTTAGGGATAATTAAGTGCAGCATGGTGAGAGCATAAAAAAATGGAAAGTTATAATATTCCTCAGAAAATCCGCTTATCATCAAAATACTGAATATTCCATAATTCAGATATTTTTTATATCCATATAATGAACATAGCCTAAAGAATGATTTATATAAATTAAAAAAGTAAAAAAGAAAAAATATAATGCCAAAATTTGCGAGATATGTTGCTAAACCGTTGCTTCTATGCCCCTCAAATTTGGAATTTACTTGTTTGTTAATTTCTTTACTTATTCCTTTGCCAAAAATAGGGTACTTAAGGAAGTCTTCTATATCAACTTTAGCACTTACAAATCTGTTTCCTACCATACCAGACTTATAATACATATTGGTATCATTTATTTGTGAATTAATTTTTTTCTGCAAAAAATCAGCCTCAAAATATATTGCAATAAAAATAGCTAACAATGGTAACACAATTATAAATGCATTTAATTTTTTTTCAATAAAAATGAAATAAATCATTATAAAGAGAAATAATGCAATATAATTTGTAGTTGAAAATGTTGACAACAGGGCTATTATCATCACGATATTTTTCTTTTCAAACAAAGAGCCATTCATAATAGTATTAATTATTATAGCAATAACTAAAAATCCTCCAAATGTCCCAGGTTCCCAAAGTGGACCCGAGTTTCTTAATTCATCTATTTCTGTAAAATTAAACAGAATTATCTGTTGAGTGAATCTTGATTTTAGTGGGTTCTGGAAAGGTGGATTAAGAAAAGGTGATATTTTTGAAATAAAAAAGTCCGAAAAACCAGGTATAATTACAGAGGGTAAATAGAAGAAGAAACTTATTATTGCAAAAAGATAGATTAGATTTCTGTAAGTATTGAAGAAACGAAATGAAACTGTTTTTATCGTAAAATATGCAATCAATATCCTAATAATTATCGATAAATAATCTGTAAAAGTAAATATACCGAATGTTAAATATTGCCCAAGAAATATCACTAATGTTAAAAATATATAAATAAATATAGACTTATCAATCGTTTTACCCCTTAAAAGGAAAACTATAAGTACAACTATTAAATTTATTATTTTAAATTCGATATATAGATAAAAAAATGGAATCGCAGAGGTAGCTATTATCAAATAAACTAATAGATAATCCCATTTAACCCCATTAACTATTTCCGTCTTTTTATTTGGTAACATTATTTTCTAATTGAATATCCGGAAATCAAAAAATATATTGACTTTAATATTGTTACTTGTATATTCAAATTAAATCCGAATTCACGGATTAGTTGCCTGATATTAATTATACAATTATTTATTTCACCTAGTCTAGCATGTAATTTCGCCAGACGAACTAAGTGCGGAATCTTCTTCTCCGGATATTTCTGAAACCCATCCTTAAATTCATTTAGATAATATTCTGTATATTCTATTAAATTTATGATCTTATCTCTTGAATTAGGAATAAAGCTTTCTGTCATTCTTAAAAATGAATGATTTATATATACATGGACTAACACTTCCGGGACAAAATCTATTAAATATTTTCGAGCTATACGGGTATTAAATTCCCAGTCACTGCTTAATTTTAAGTTCTTATTCCATCCATTAACATCAAAATAAACTTCTCTTCTCATAAACAATGTGGGTTCCCCACCCATGGACTGCTTCTCAATACAATCGTAATAAATATATCCTCTATTATTGGGATGATGTTCACCAATCATTTTACCACTATCTTGGTCATAATAATCCATCCAGCAATAAACAAGACCATAGTCATTAGGGAGTGATTCAATAAGTTTTACTTGTTTTTCTATTTTCATGGGCAAATATTTATCATCGTCATCAAGAAATGTTATATATTTCCCAGTTGATAATTGAACGGCTTCGTCGCATGATAATGATATATTTTTATTATGGCTCTGTTTTATATAAATAATCCTTTTATCTTGAAAGGAATTAACCACCTCTGAGGTATTATCCTCCGATGCCCCATCAATTATAATATATTCTAAATTCTTATAGGTCTGATTTATAACTGATAATATTGCCCGCTTAAGTAAAGATGCACGGTTTCTTGTTATCGTTATAACCGTAACAAGAGGGTTATTTGTTCCAGATACCATAGGCTCTATTTTCCATAATAAGTTTATATTGCAGAGGCTGAGTTATTCTCAATGGCAATTCACATAACAATCCAGCTAATATTATACCGGAAATCCCCATATTATAATATTTAGCAAGTAAATATGCTACCGGGATATAAAGTACAGATTGCAAAATGACTAAATATGTATTTAGTTTAATTTTACTTACACCATTTAAAAATATACTATAGGGACTAAAAAATATATAAACAATAGTAGTTAATGCCAGAACGGCAGACAGTTTAATAGGTATTAATATTATTTTTCCAACCCATAATTCATAAAATTTATTTGCAAACAGTAACATAAAGAATACTAACAAGCATAGAAGCAAAGCAGCTATCTTTAGTTTCTTCATGACCTTTTTAATCCATTCATAATCCTTAACGGCATATGCCTCAGTTATTGCAGACCACATTGGAGCTAATATTATCCCGAATATCATTGTAATTAGAGAAAAATATTTGAATCCTATATTATAGACAGCTACATCATCCGGTGAAAAAAATTGTGTTATTAAAAGATTAGTCGAAGAGTAAAATATAATCATCGATAATTGTATTATAAAAAATTGAATCCCCAATCTAAATAGCTGCTTGTTGTAACTAAAATTAATAAAATATATAGATGGTTTATATCTTTTATAATCTTTAGTAAAGAAATAAAAAGAAGATAATATAAATACTAAAACAGGTACAGAACTTAATATAAAACTACTTACCAATAAGGTTGCCAGTGATAGTTTATTTAATATAAATATCACAACGAGAGTAACTATATTTGCGATTAAACTAAGACTGCTGGATAAAGCGGTTTTTTGATCGGCTAAAAGTATTACAGCAATAAGTTGTGTAATAAATCTAATTATAAAGAAGGAAAATACTATAAGTACAATAGAAATCAGTTCTGAATTTGAAATATCATTAGTATTAAGGATACTATTCCAATTTAATAACGGTATTATTATTATACCGATCATCCCTACTATAATAAATATAATACTTACAACAGCATAAGCAGTGCTAACGAATATCCTTGCTAATCTGTAATCACCTTGTGATACAGCCTCCGCAAATTTATTTCTTAATCCATTTCCAATACCGATATCAAAATATGAAAACCACCCGACTAATGACGATAATATTAACCAAATACCATATTCGGTTTTACCTAAGGTTTTAATTAATAGGGGGACATATAACAAATTAACAAGTACACTGCATCCTTTAATAAATATGGAGGCGATAATATTCTTTTTGGCAATACCTGACCGTGTATTATTTCCTACCTTATTTATAATGTTGTGTACATCCAAATATTTTCTGAAAATATTAATTTAAATATCCCGTTATTTTAAATAGCATTTTTTCCAGTTAAATAACACGACATATTACAATTAGAAGTTTCTTCATAATAATTTTATTTTACCATACTTTTAATTATTTCTAAATATCTCAAAAAATTAGAATCATTAACCGAGTCATTAATAGGAAATGTTAAGATATTATTTGATAATAAGACACTTTCTGAATGGTTGTTTTGCAAAATATTAGAAAATAATTCCCAATGCACCGAGCAGTAAATATTCATTTTTGCAAGAGTTTTTTTTAACTTATCTCTATTGTCCGTAATAATAGGGAATCCCAGGGGAATTACATCTGCCGGCATTTCCTTTATAAGAGCCTTTTCGTATAGTATATTTAACAATTGGTTATAACGACTTCTTCTTTTATTTACAATATCATCAATATTTATTTTTTGTAATAATGTTTTATTATAGATGTCAAATTTTATATTATAATAATTGTAATATTTTGTTTCAGACAGGTTATACAAATAAAGATATAATTTTGAAGTATTTATATTCAATTCGACTTCAAGAAATCTTATAATTCTAGCAGAATGCCGACATATCAAATAACTTAAATTTTTCCGTTTATTTTGAATATTTAATTTATTCCGGCTTAAGATTACGCTACCATCAACCGGAATAAATTTTCTAAAACTATTAAAACAATAATCACCTATCAGGCTATACTTTGGTAGAAATGCCTGGACTATATCCTGTATAACTGATATCCCTTTTATTTTTATATTATTGATATACTGATTTGTCTCATTATCATGGTGAAAACCGAAATAGTCGATTACAAGAAACGCTTTACATTTTTTATCAATAATTTTATCAAGGAAATCAAGATCAATTTTAAGATTACTATTTATCCTGTAATATTTATAATGAATCTTTAATTTGTCGAATAGTTCCGGAATAGACGGGTTTATATATGAAGGCAATAAACAATATTCCTCTGAGATTATATCCAAATGCATAAGGATATAATAAAGGGAATAGATACCTCCTCCTGTAAAATAATTGTATCGGTATTCGTAATTATTGTCAAGATATGCATTAATATTAAATATATTTCTTCCAAGTATTGTTAATGGATTGTAAAAGCTCTCACCACCAATTAAAAATTTCATTTTTTTAATAAATATTTGTCATAGTCGAATAAGTGATCGCTATCTTCTTGGATATAATTTATATCATCCGTAAATTTGTATTTTAATATGTTATTTTTATATTTATTTGCTAGGTGTTGATATCTATCATTCCATTGTTTACATACATTGGTATATACCTTTTCATCGTATATCTTTCCTCCTATATAAAAATCAGACGTCAAATTGGAAAATTTTTTCTTAAATCGTAATAATGAATCATCAGGACTCACAGTACGGCCTCCACCAAGATGAATCTTGGTATAGCCATTATCCGAACCATATTGTATAATTTCCTTAATCAATAAATCATTTGGGCGTAAATACCAATATTCCTTTCGGGATACCTCTAAATGTATATGTAAATAATTATTGTGGGCCAAACATATAGCCGATGCGATAGGCATATTATCTTTAAATATAACAAAGTGAATTATCGGCAAATTATTAAATGTTCTTTCAAAAAAGTTTGTATCATAAGCATTTTTTGATATAACATTAACCCTCTTCATTGTTTCATTATACATTTCAATGAATTCTTTTTTATAAGGATATTCATGTTTATAAATACTTGCCGATAAATTATTCTCTTTTGCTTTTTTTAGATTTGATTTTACTGAATGTGCAAAATTTTCATAAATTACATTATAGCTATTTATTAAGTCTATATATACAGTAGGTCTGTTATAATTTATTTCCAAATAACCTCTCGAAAATTCTTCGTTCTTTAGGAGAGGATGAAATCTTGTAAATTCAGCAATTATATTATTACTTAGACAATATCTTTGTAATTCATAATAAAATTTTTTAATAAAAAGTGGTTCATAAGAAGAAGTCACTACGCCATTATATCCATAAGCTCCCTGAATATCATAATATGATTCATCTAGCTCATATCCGAGTACATTAACATTATTCATCATAAATGGATATAACGCAATATTCATTCCATCTTCGTAAACAAAACATCGTGCATCACCCTCCCCGTTTTTTTCATATATATTGTAATATTCCGGAGTATAATAAACATCTTGAATAGAAGAGGGAAGTTTATTAAAACATTCAGCCCATTTATTTCTTTCTTTTAATGAGAATAAGTGAATATTATGCAATTAAATCTTTTAGGATAAATCAGTTTATAATATTAATGGTAATATAAAGGTTAGGTTTTGCTATTCCGAAATGCTTATTTTTCTAGCGGGTGATCCGAAATAAGTACCAGGTAGAAGCAAATCTTTAATTACAACTGAACCAGGACCTATAAAACAATCCCTCCCAACTTTTTTGAATCCGACGATAATTGCACTTACGCCCAGCAAGGAATTATCCCCGATAGCTGCGCCGCCACTTAGAATCGCTCCTGCACAGAAATTCACAAAATCACCACTCGAGCTATCATGTTCAAGAATTACATTCGAGCTTACAATTGCACATTTACCGATTTTTGCACAAGTACACAGAACTGCACCGTCAAGCACTACTGTCCCTTCATCGATTTCGACCCCTTCATTTATAATAGCATTTGGTGATATTATTACAGGGAATATAAATCCTATTTTTTTTATTTTTTCAAATAATTCTATCCTGGTTTTTGAAATTATAATATTACCAACCCCTAAAACTGCATTACAATTTGTATATTTCTTAATTATATCTTTTAATACATCATCGTTTCCTAAATATCTAATTCCAAATAATGTCCCCTTATCAACCAGATCAGTATAGCCCAATATCTCATAAATATTGAGTTTTTTTAAAGCGTTAATAATAACTCTACCCCATCCCCCGCCTCCGATAACGACAATTTTATCTTTCATTAAGTTTCTCAATTACTTTTAATATACTTTCTTTTCTGAGATTAACACTACAAGGTATATTCAATGTTTCTTGATACAATATTTCTGCCTCTTCAATAAAGAAAGACTGGCAGCATTTATATTTTTTCTGTTTATGATTTAAATACCAAACAGGTCTCGACTGGATATTATTATCATGTAAATGCCGCATTAATTGTTTTTTATCTTTTCCATATCTTTCTTTATCAATTTGCAAAGCATACATCCAATAATTATTAACTGCATATTCAGGCACTGCTGCTAAATTGAGCCCGTCTATTTTTTGGATATATTTTTTATATAAATCATAATTATTCTTTTTGATTTTTATATAACTACCTAATTTCTCAAGTTGAGCTACCCCTAAAGCAGCCTGAATATTGGATAACCTGTAATTAAAACCAATTTCATTATGTATAAATCTTACAGAATCATCTTTTGCCTGAGTTGTTAAATACTTGGCTTTTTCTGCGTATTTTTTATTATTAGTTATTATCATCCCCCCGCCACCTGCTGTAATAATTTTATTTCCATTAAAAGACAGACACCCCAATTCACCGATTGAACCGGTATTTTTCCCCTTCAATTTACCTTTACTATATTTTGTACCTAAACTTTCAGCAGCATCTTCGATTATCTTAATATTTTTTTCTTTACATACTTTATATATATCATCAAGCCATACCGCATTACCGAAAATATGAACTGGAATTATAGCGGATATACATCTTCCCGTTCTTTTGTTATAAGAACGCCATTCTTCATTTCCTCCTGATATATTAGTTTTCTTCATTTCGGTTTCTTTTATTATAAACTCTATAGTTTTTTCGGTATTTAAATTATAATAACAGTCAGAATCCATAAAAACCGGGTAAGCTCCACAATATTTTATAGAATTTACAGTAGCAATAAATGTTAAAGTTGGAACTATTACCTCATCTTCAGGTTTTACGCCGGCTAACAAGAGTGAAACATGCAAAGCAGATGTACCATTAATACATGCAACAGCATATTTAGTCCCAGTGTATTCTGCAATTTTCTTTTCGAATTGATCAACGTAATTCCCCACCGAGGAAACCCATTCGGTATCCAAACATTCTTTAATATATTTCCATTCATTCCCTTTTATCGAAGGAACCGATAATGGAATAAAATCAGACATTATATAATGCCTCTTTATTCATAGGCTTTATTAAATATTTTGATATTTCAATGAATATGGATCCGAAATTATACCATTTTCTAACACATTATAAATTTCCTTCAATCCATCCGGTATAGTTTTGGTAATTTTGAATCCAAGTTTATTTTTAATTTTCGTAAAATCTACTTTGTAATTTCTTGGATCTTCATCTTTCTGAATATATTTTATTTTGGCCTGAGGTAAAATCTTTAGTATTTCTCTGGCAATCATTTCCTTTTGATAATTTTCACTAGTATCACCAACATTAAAAACGTTTTTTTTAACATTTTCCACTGAAGATTCTAATACCTTAATACAAGACTCAGATAAATCCTCTACATGACAATAAGGCCTCCAAAATTGTTCTCCAAATATTTTAAGTTCGTTACCTAAAGCGACTTCGCGAATAAATTCATTTACCGTAAGATCAAATCTCATTCTGGATGACAACCCGTATACTGTCGCAAATCTTAATATAGTTGGAATAAAAGTGCCTCTAATATGATTTTCTAAAAGATACTTTTCAAATTTAACCTTCAACTCTGAATAGAGGGATACAGGTCTTAATTCCGATTCCTCTGTTATATAAGAATCATCTTGCATTTTCCCATAATTGCTGCAACTTGAGGCAAAAACAAAATGATCTATCTTTCCTTTATTACATTCATCATATAAACGTCTGGAAGCTTCCCAATTTATTTGCTTTGCTATTTCTGGTTGTTTTGCACATGCAGGGTCACCAACTATAGCAGCAAGATGAACGACATCAGTTACCCCATCCAATCCTTTTTTAATAGTATCAAATTCCCGTAAATCTCCCTTAACAAATTCAAAATTAGTATTATTATAGACAGAGATTAATGATTCGCCCCCAAAAAATAATGTATCTAATCCTCTTACTTTATAACCTTTTTCTAATAGTCTTCTAACCAGCACACTGCCGATGTAACCTGCAGCTCCAGTAACCAGTATTTTTCTCATAATATGTCTGATGAAGTAAAATGTTCTTTATACATTAATTGTGCTAATTGGAAATCATCAATCTGTCCAATATCCAGCCAATATTCTTTAATTTCATACTTGGAAATGGGAATTTTTAAATTCAACATTTTATTTATTAACATATCCATTCCAAAGTATTCATCATCCGGAATTAACTCAAATATTTCGGGTTTAAAAATATAAATGCCTGCTAATATGTTTGTTTTAATTTTAGGTTTTTCATCAATCTTAGTTACATAATCTCCATCAAAAAATATATTACCAAACTGAAAGGGAGTAATAAATTCTTTTATGGAAACTGTTAATAGACTTTGGGTAGAAATTGCAAATTCATATAAGCTGCTGAAATTAAGGAGTGTTAATATATCCCCATTCATTACCAGAAATGGTTCCTGTAATTTATCTTTTAATAAAGTCAAAGGCCCGACAGTACCGAGCGGTTTTTTCTCTTTGCTAATTATTATATTTATCCCGTATCGATCGCCGTTACCGATGAAATTTTGTATATAATCTGATTTATAATTAGTAGCTAAATATATTTCATCAAAGCCGTTCCGGCTTAAGGCCTCAATTTGTACTTCAAGTACTGCTTTTTCACCAATTGGCAATAAAGGTTTCGGAATAATTTCAGTAAATGGTTTTAACCTTGTACCTAAACCGCCAGCTAATATTACTGCTTTCATAAAATACTTAAGAATTTGTTAATATTAAATTTTATTAAATAGTTGAAAGTATTTCATTAGAATATTACCAATCCCAGTCTGTAAAGGACATATAAATCGATACCTATAATAAATATCAAAAATAATCTATCCCAGTTACTCATCAACCTGGATGATTCACAAGTTGATTCTTCTTCGCACTCACTGCAATCCAGATGTGTAGCATTTTTTGTGTCTGAACATCTCATTGATTTGCCTTTAACGCTTCGATGTGTAAACAGACCTAATAATATTCATGAATGTGCTTTTCTTTTTTTTTCATTTCAAACTCTATGCTTTTTAATACCCTTCCCTTCAGATGAATAGTTATAATAATATTTGAAATAGTAGCCATAACCATTCTTGTATATAAAGTTATTCAGTATAATCCCAAGGAATAAACTATTGTTGCGTTTAATAATTTTAACCGCATCAAGCATTAATTGGTTTTTAGTTTTAGCAGCTGATATGACCAATATTGTTCCGTCAACTAACTTGGCCACGATCTCAGTATCGATTACAGCAACTATAGGAGCAGAATCAAAAATTATGACATCAAAAATATCACGCACTTTATCTAAGAAAGTGCGCATCAATTTAGATTCCAGCAATTCAGCTGGATTTAATGGTATTGGACCAGAAGTGATAAAACTTAAATTATTCTTTCTTGTTTTCCTTATTATGTCTTCTAATTTTACTTTATTAGATAAATAATCTACGAGACCTGGTTTTTTATCAACTCCTAAAATAGTATGAATTTTAGGCCTTCTTAAATCACAATCTATTAACAAAGTTCTTTTATTAGATTGAGCAAAATTCCCTGCTAAATTGAAAGATACAAAAGACTTACCCTCGCCTTCTGCTGGTGATGTCACTAATATTACTTTAGGAAATTCGGAATCCTCCCGAAAAGTTTGAATACGTGCTTTAATGGTTCGAAATGATTCACTTACAGGGGAATCAGATTCATATAATGCCAATAATTCCTCATTTTTGTGATAATTGTTGATATTATAAATTGAGTGAGGAACCCATGAAAGGAAACTAATATTGTTTTTCTCAATATCATCGGGTGTTTGAACTGTATCATCGAAAGCATCCTTAATTAATATATATCCAAAAGCAATAACGGGACCAGCTAATATCCCCAAAAGAATTATTAATAATCTGTTTGGTTTAGCAGGGCTATCCGGAACCCTACCAATACCAATAATGGTTGAATTCCCCGGTTGGGAAAGTTCATTTATAAAAGCTTCCTGGTACTTCTGTTGTACAAGAGTATATAATTGCTGCAAAGATTCCATATTTCTTTCATACCCGGCAAAATCCATAGATTTTTTGGGTAATTTATTAAGGTTTACCTCATATTTATCAATTATTGTCTGTAGTTCATTTAATTTAATTGAAAGAGAATGATTTCTCACTTCCTCTTCAATCAGTTTTTGGGTTAAGTCCCTTATCTGATTGGGGCTGCTTGAAAATGCCCCGGTCTTAATCTCGTTTATCTTGGAATTCAATTTTTGTTGCAGGTCGCTTATTTTTCGGTCATAATCTTTAATTTTACCGGATACATCTATATCAGAGCTTTTATTAGTCATAGCCATATCCCTGTTCATCTGGAGATCAGCGATTTGTTTTTGAAGGACATCTACGTATGCCTGTGAAGTCTGACCCTCAAGGTAATTAACAAGAATTGGATCCTGTCGGCCTATTTCTTTTTTATATTGATCCAATACTCCATTAGAAGTCATCAAATCGATTTTAGCAGCATCTCTCTCTGCATCTAACTGCGAAAGCTGAGTAATTAAAATTGAAGATTGAGCATCTAAGGCAACTATTCCGCCTTTTTCTTTAAATCTTGTCAATTCATTTTCTGCTTTATTCAGCTCAGATAATTTATCCTGGGTTTGTTTTTCCAGGAATTTCCTTACGACATTAAGCTGGTTCCGGTTTTCTTCAAGATTTAATTTTTTATATTGTTCAGCATATGTATTTGCTATCAGTGCAGCTTCTTTTGGTGAAGGTGATTCCGCTGAGATATCAATAACATCCATGCCCACTATTTGCTCTGTTTTAACCTTAGTCTTCAACAAAGTAATTATATCAGTAAGTGTTTTATGCCCGGTTATTTCATTTGTATTTTCTTTGAGACCCATTAAAATAAAAATACTTTTATCCCTGTTATTTTCAATACTATCAATTATAGCATAAGCAACCTTTTCCCGGGTATCATAATTTTGAATTACTTCAATTTCATTTGCTATAAATCTATCGCTATAGGCAGTGTTTACTTCATCTTGTGTTCCGGAATTTAAAACAGTTTTCTGCTGTACAGTAATTTTTAAAGTAACGGTCGATTTATATATACTGGGAGCTAATAACGCATAAGAGAGAAAGAGAATAAATATAATTAAAGAAATAACCGTTAATGATTTAAGATTAGTACGTATTAATAATATATAATCCATCGTTGATTTAGTATCCCCGAAGGTATAATTTTTAATATCAATATCTTTGTTTTGCATATTAATCCCTTATTATTATTTATAGATATAAACAAGAAGAGTAGCTATAGACGCTACGGTTGCCACAATTGAAAGTAATAGTCCCAGGTAATCCCTTAGATACCATTTGGGTGAACCGGGGACCAGAAGAATATCACCTGCATGTAATTTTGGAATTATAAGCGGTTTTGATAAATCGCTGTTATTCATTAAAAGGTCTTTATAATTAAAATTAATTATTGTTTGACTCGAATCCGGGTTAATTCTAAATAACTTTAGATTATCCAGATCAGCATCCTGAACCGGTCCACCCGCAAGTGAAAGAAATTCATTCACTCCGCTTGCAGAAGGAATAATATACTGCCCCGGATATTTTACATAGCCCCATATCATCACTTTAATATTGATACCATCCGGATCGGAACAATCATATAATGCCGGGTTATCACGCATATTTCCCCGGCTTTTCCCTATTTGAATATCTTCCTGTGCAAATAAATGTGTACTTAATACTATTGATAATAATATAAAGGTGCGGAGTAAGTAATTATTTTTCATATATAATTAGTATAACTGTTATAAAATGTTGAAATTATTTTGAATGAAGTATAGTTTAATTTAATCTGTTTAATTTTACACAGCTTCGCCTGGTGAGTCCCAATAGGGATTCTTAAGGCTTTTATTTGTAAGTATAAGTTTATGAATCATTATTTAATAGAGATAGATCACTACTATAATAGTTGATTTTTTATTATGAACTTCTTGCTTTTCTTACTATAATATTATACCAACACTTAAAGAAATATTTAATATCGGTTTTAACCGGGTTTCTTTCATAAGATAAAAGATATTTTTTTTCCGACTCCAGTATTTCATTAAAAGTTACAGGCAGATCATAATAAAATGGAGGCACTAGACCAGGTTTTGAAGCTATACGTAATTTTTGCAATTCAGGAGGATATTGATTAAACATACTACAGCTTAATGGTCTGACCCCAACTAACTTAAGGTCACCTTTCAGAACATTTATTAGCATAGGCAGTTCATCAAGCCAATATTTTCTTAAAAATTTTCCCCATGATGCAACTCTGAAATCATCTTTTATTTTGCCTTTATCGCCATACCCATTTAACTCATATACAAAATCCTGGATATATTCTGAATATGGATGCATAGTTCTTAGCTTATAGACATATATTGTTTTTCCACCTTTACCGATTCTTTTCATTTTAAAGAAAAGGCTATAGAAATTTTTCTTTTCAGGGATGGGGGCTTTATCTTTGACAGCTGCCAAATACACAATATCGTCTAATGCGGCAATATCTAATATTTTAAAACCTGAGTATATTAATCTTCCTAATCCTTCCGCAAGCGAAATAGCCCGGTTTTTACCTTTACTAAATGTCCAATAAAGCTCCCGTGTAACGGGCAGCTTAGGAAATATTCTTTTCCAAATAAAATAAAAGCAATAAAGAATATTCCCGATTAAGAAATAATATTTTTTAAGGAACTTGCTGTACCTGTAACAATCATGATGTAACATCCCGACGAATACACCCCCGGGAGCTAATGCACTTCTAGTATCATATAGAAATTTATTCAGATTATTCTGATCATTCATAAAATGGAGATTAACAATTAATTGATATGAATCAGCGTATAATAATGAGATATTAATAGGATCGTTATATTTAATTATGACAGCCTTACGAGTATCGAATGTTTTGAAATCAAGAATATTGTCAAGAACCGAAAATACATCGACGTATTCTTCCAAATATTCAAATTGCAGCGGTTTCTTAATTACAGACTCATTAGGTTCCGTATCATTGATAGCGTACTTTATATTATGCTTCCTTCCATTGGAGGGTACTACATGATCTTTTAACTCATAGGCTTTTAAAAATGTTAGAGTCACATCATCGGTCTTATTTTCTTTCTTTATTACAAAGAAAATCATAGAGACTAATGACGATAATAAAGTATAGCCTATTATTGTTTTAATAATATAGATCGAGCCGGGAAACTGGATATTTACAAAAATCATCGATACAACAATTAATAAAATAAACCACACATAAAATTTTATTTTGAATTCGAATGCTTTCCATCTTTTTGTAGGAAATATTACAGGAATGAATTTATTTGTGGTGGCAGCGGATATTAACCAACCGATATAAATTACTGCGAATAACAGATATTCCTTCCCTTTAATATCAGCCAGGTTTAAATTTAACAGAATTCCATAGTAACAGAATAATGTTAAAATGAAACCATCAACGATAAGATATTCAATTGATATTTTGCTTTTATCAGCAAAGCTTTTCATACTTTTTTGTAATTAGCCTTAATAACTAATTGCGCCTTAATTTATTAAATAAAAGCCCTGGTTATCTTCAACTTTAGGAATCCGGGTAACTTACTATAACGATACATTTTGTAAACTTTTAACACGAGCGATTATTTTATCAAAGTCCGGGAGAATAATAGTCCTTCCTTCAAAAATTATTTTTCCAAGAATATATTTATTATCAGATCCTTTCTCTGACTTTACTTCATTTTCAAAAGACTTATCATCCAGCGGCAATATTTCTTTTATTTCATCGATGCCGATACCGAATTGCTCATTATTGGATTCGAAAATCAGAATCCGTTTATTTTTATTATGAGTATTGTTTTTTATTTTGAGTAGATCCCCCAAGTAGCAGACCGGTATTTCATTCCCATTGCACAGAATCCGACCTTCAGAAGTCATATTTTGTTTTTTTGAGGATAGGATATTAACCCGTGTTATATTGCATCCGAATTCTACAGAGGATGCCGAAAAGACAAGAATTCCTATCCACTTTTTATAGGAATCGCATTGCATTCTATTTCCATATTTTTATTATAGGTGCATATATTGTTTCAATAAAGGTGCCAATTTGATAAGTAGTTAAATATGCAAGAAATGAAGAAGGGTCTGATATGCGATTATAATTTTTCGAAAAATATTCTATAAATTATAAAGTTAGAAGTTGTACTCAGCTATTTTATTATAAAGTGTCCCCATAGAAATACCTAATATTTCACATGTTTTATGTTTATTTCCATTAGTGCTTTCAAGAACTAATTTGATATGTTCTTTCTCAACCTCGGCGATGCTCATGCCAGCCCGGTTTTTAGAAGTATTATCAGTAAACCTGCCCGGGAGTAAAATATTTTCCTTTTCAAGTACATCAGTTGTAGAGAGTACCATTGCCTGATATAAGGTATTTTCCAATTCTCTTATATTCCCTACCCATTGATAATTCATAAGAATTTCCATCACATCAAAAGGGACTTTCCTAATATTCTTGTGCAATTCCCTGTTAATCTTATTTATCAGAAAAGTAACAAGACTCGGAATAACCTCCTTTCTTTCACGTAATGGAGGTATTTCAATCATAAATACCTTTAATCTAAAATAAAGATCTTCCCTGAATTTTTCTTTTTGCACTAAATCTTTCAGGTTTTTATTTGTAGCAGTAATAATTCTACCATTAAAAGGGATTGTCTCCTCCCCACCGACCTTTTCGAATTCTTTTGCTTGTATTACCCGTAAAAGCTTTACCTGATTGCATAGAGAGATTTCCGAAACCTCATCCAGGAAAAGGGTTCCATCTCCAGCTAATTCAAATTTCCCCTTTTTATCTCTATCAGCATTAGTAAAAGCTCCTTTAACATGACCGAACAATTCGCTCTCCAGTATCGTATCCGTCAATGCAGAACAATTAACAGCAATAAAAGGACTGTTTTTTGTTACGCCGCTGTAATGAATGAGTTTGGCAATAAGTTCTTTTCCTGTTCCAGATTCCCCTTGAATAAGAACATTCATTCTGCTCATTGCAACATGACCGACATTTTTAACAATATGCTTCATCGAAGGGGTTTCTGCTACAAAATTAAATGCTGATTGATATTCATCTATCCCCTGAGATACAATATTATAAATTTTGTCATTTAACTTTTTACAGTTAAGAGCTCTTTTAACGCATATTTTGAATTTTTCTATGTCAAGAGGTTTCCCAATGTAATCATATGCTCCAAACTGAACCGCATCTATACTAGATCGAATATCCTCATAAGCTGTAATTAAAATAACGGGTATATCATTATTAAGCTCTTTTACTTTTTTAAGGATTTGAATCCCGTCATAATCATCCATCTTTAAATCAGTAATAATTAAATCAGGACTTTCACTTTTGAATTTCTGAATACCTGTAATACCATTTTCAGCAAGTATAACTTTATATTCCTTACTGAGTAAAACCTTTAAAGTTTCTCTAATATTCGGATCATCATCAATTATGAGAATCTTATCCATTTAACACACCGGGTAATTGAACTTCTAACATGGAATCATTCTTATCTGAGGAAAGGAGATTAATGGAACCTCCCAGATCAATAATCAATTGTTTAAAAATCAATAAACTCAGTCCGGATCTGGAAATATCAGCCGGATTAAATATCGGGCTCATGTTTACTACTCCATCTCCACTATTTTTAACAATAATCGATATTTTATTTGATTCACCCAATGTTTGTGATGATATTTCTATACTGCTATTTGTATTCAATGAGTCGACAGAGTAATTAAAAAAACTTAGAAATGCGGTCTGAAGTTTTATATAATCCCCCACTATTGTACTCTCCTGAGTAAAATTTAGAATATTTATTTCTTTTTCATTCAGTTTTTTAGATACATTTTCCCTAATACTCTCAAAAAGCCTATATATATTTATATTTATGGGGATTGCTTCAGTATGCCGTGAATATTGATTTATTTCATTCGAAAGTTTGTTAAGGCGGGTAATTTCTTCATAAAATATCTTATACAGTCTTTCAAGTTCAACACTACCGTTAAACTCGTCCTTGTACAGATCCAGATTCATTTTTATTTTGCAAAGAGAGCTTCCTATCTCATGATACAAAATAGATGCAAATTTTCCCAGAAACGCATATCTGTTAAGATCATTTTGGAAGTTCTCACTCAAAACATGTGGAGTTATTTCCATAAGAATAGAACTCTAATTAATTTTCTAAGGTTAAATTCCACAATAAGAATGCGTTTTCTCACAACCTAATATAAAATATTTATTAATTATCAAAATGTCAACTAATTAAGCTACATGATATGACTCTGCTTAATATAGAAATATCAATGTAAAGATCATATAATATCTAATCATTTACTTTAAGATAACAATATAAAGAGATATTATCACTGGGGTTACATCAATAATTACTAAGAATATTCTGATTTTTTTATCTTAAGAATAGGTTACCAATATCCTTTATCTGCCTGTGATATGAATCACTCCTAATCATTGTTTTTTCTCTGTAAAAATTCAGGTTAATCCTATAATACTTTCAGGTTTTTCCCTATAGCTCACCCTACTCCAAATCACTATTTTCTTGCTGTTAATGATAAGGTTATAAAAAAGGAACATATGTTTAAATCAATTTTCTACTTCGGCTCTTTGATTCTACTCTTTTTTGCAGGAAATACCTATGCTACCAATTATTATATATCTACCGCTTCATCGGGCAGCGGTAATGCAAACAGCTGGACTAACAAGCAAATTTATACCAGTTTTAACTGGGGCAGTTTAGCAGGCGGGGATTCAGTTTATTTTGATGGAGGAACTGATTCACTTGTATACGCACCAATCTCCTATTATGGACTTAAACCTACCTCTATTATAGTTATTACTAAAGGAAAGGATTCAGGGCATAACGGAAAAGCAATTATCCAGAATACTGCATCTGTTGTTAATACTATTGGTATAACTAATTGTCAAAATATAAAACTTACAGGATTAACAATTAATGCCATGTATTCCGGCGATCAGGGTTCATCCACTACTGCTGCTGTACGTTCCGACGGAAGTACAAACATAACTGTAGATAATTGCAATATTACAAGTAATGGTAATGGTTCGGGAGTATATTTTCATACTGATTCAATATGCACTATTTCAAATAACAGAATAGAAGTATTAACAAATACTAAAACCGCTGAAGCAGATGTTATTCATATAGCAGGTTATGGCGGCGGACATACAATTATCGGTAATACAATGATTCAGGGTAAATTAGATGCCGGTTATCATCCTGATTTATTACAGTTTGGTTCTTATGGCGGCCGTGCAGGAACTCCAAGACTTACTACCACGATAGCAAATAATCTAATGCTGACCATTGATGTAAATGTTGTTTTGAGTGCTGGTATCAATAGTGATAATACCCAGCCCTTAAGATGGATGATTTATAACAATATAGTAGCACAACGCGGACAAGGTAATACGGGTATTGTTTTATATGACAGTTATGATGAGCTTACTTATAATGGTAAATCAAGCGCATACATATTAAATAATACCTTTATTAATAATAACGGTTATAATGCAAAAATCGGAAACACAGATACGCTTGTAATGAAGAATAATATTTTCTATATGACAGCTTCCAATAATGAAAATATCTGGTACTCTGACCGGGATGGATTTACTCCTATTGTAAAGGATATTGATTATAACCAATATTATGATAATCATACCGGAGAAGCTGACATAGATACGGGGGATGCTTCCGGAGTTGAAAATTCTAATCTTATTCTTGCACAATGGCAGACGAAATATAATTATAACGGGACTCATTGTGATATCCAGGGTTCAAGTAGTCCACCCGCATTTGCCAATATATGGGGGAGCAATAGTACCGATTATCAGCTTATAAGCGGAACCGGCCAGGGCGCTAATTTATCACAGTATTTTACAACAGATATAATTGGAACAACAAGACCACCAGGAGCACCATGGGACAGAGGAGCAGTTCAGACTGCAGTTGCTTCAAACCATTATTATGTTGCAAGCAATGGTAATGATGCTAATTCAGGCACATCAGCTTTATCTCCCTGGAAAACTATCACCAAAGTTAATTCAAAGGGATTTAACTCAGGCGATATTATCAGCTTCAGAAGCGGAGACAGATTTACAGATGCCACACTTACACCAACAACCGATGGATTAACTTTTAACAGTTACAACACAGGAAACAGACCAGTAATAGACGGACATTCTTCCATTCAATGTGTAAATATGAGTAACCGGAACAATATTAATTTTAACGGTCTCAAGTTTGTTAATGGGTTTACCGGCAGTTCTACTGATCCTTCGGCCAATATTAAATTATCGAATTGCAATCATATAACATTTGAATCCTGCAATATAGACAGCAGTAAGGGCGGATATATAACTAAAGTTGGTTTATATGACGAGCAAGGAACTTATCTAACAATCAGAAAAAGTACTCTGAGTTACGGACAACAAAATTTATCCGATCCTAATCAGGGTAATTTAGGTGTTTATTTAGATGGAACCGATAATGCCGTGATGGAATATGATACTCTTATAGCCAATTTTTCAAATATAAAGGTAAGCTTTGGTTCGAATGATTTAGGAATGGCCAACGGGTTAGTAGTACGATATAATGTTATAAAAAATGGAAGGTTTGATAATATTGATGACAACGGTTCTGCCGGAGCAGAATTTTATTACAATCTTCTTGAAGCTACTAACATCAATATTTACCTGTATACTGACGGAAGCGGAACTTATGATGCATATGCTACCCGGAATGGTTCATATTATAATAATACCATTATTACTCATGGAAGTGAAGCATCAATACATCTTAATTCAAAGTCGGGAGTCAATAATGGAATGATCCTCAAAAACAATATATTCTATTCTGATAACAATACCGGATATTTCTTGTATGAAGATGTTTCAGGGCAAATGGGATCCTGGACTATCACTAATAATATATATTACATGACTTCGGCAAACTCTCACCTATGGTACAGACATGGTACTACATATAGTTCGATAGCACAATGGCAGTCAATAGGTTACGATGCTAACAGTTTCTATTCTGACCCGTTATTTACCAATTATGCTAGTAAGGATTTATCACTCCAGACCGGCAGTAAGGCTATAAGCACAGGTACTAATGTGGGTATAGCAACTGACATAATGGGAACAGCTGTTCCATCAAGTAACCCTGATATGGGTTTAATTCAGCATACATCCAGTTCATTACCGGTTGAGCTTACATCGTTTACGGGAAATTATATAAATAATTCTGTACATCTCTTATGGAGTACTGCTACCGAGATAGAAAACCAGGGATTTGAAATTCAAAGAAATTCAAACTCTTCATGGGAGAAGATAGGATTTGTTGCAGGGAAAGGTAACAGTGTTACTAAAAATAATTACTCATATGAAGATAATAATCCTAATGGTAACAAAATCCAGTACAGGCTGAAACAAATAGATAACAATGGTAACTTTAAATATTCGAATATCCTTTCAATAAACATTATTCCGGAAGGATTCTCAATAGGTAATTATCCTAACCCGTTTAACCCTTCGACTAAAATAAGATATACCATTCCTTCTGAAAGTATGATAAACTTAGTGATATATAATGTAATCGGAGAAAAGATAGAAGAGTTAAAGAATGATATACAGCAGCCAGGTACATACGAGATAAACTGGAACGGAAATAATCATCCATCGGGAATATATTTCTTATCAATTATAGAATCCCCTGTTAACGGTAGTGCTAAGAGTTCTAAAATTATAAAAATGAGTCTTATTAAATAATGATATAATTAACCTCAGAAGATGAGGTAAGAGTTGTTCAACGACCGATAATACAAATCTCCATTTAAAAGCCTGTAAGTAATTGCCTTATAGGCTTTTAAGTATCAGCGTATAAAGAAGAAGCAGTAATAAGACAATATTCTCATCTCAATTAATTCATGCAAATTCTGAAAGATTCCTATAGATAGACTAATCTGATCTTCTTACATTTGAAGAGTAACTTATAATTGATTAAATAAAGGACTAAATGTTTAAATCAATTTTCTACTATGGTACTTTGATTCTACTCTTTTTTATGGGAAATCTGTATGCCACCAATTATTATATATCCACTACTTCTTCGGGAACCGGTAAAGGGAACAGCTGGATAAACAAGAAAGTATATACAAGTTTTAAGTGGAGCAGGCTGGCGGGCGGCGATTCAGTTTATTTTGATGGAGGAACAGATTCCCTGGTATATGCATCAATCTCCTTTTCCGGGCTTGCTCCCTCTTCTACTGTGGTAATTACAAAAGGAAAGGATAATGGCCACAATGGAAAAGTAGTTATTCAGAATACTACAATTGCGGGAATACATACTATCGGCATATCTAAGTGTAAAAATATTAAACTTACAGAACTGACAATTAAAGCATTGTATTCTGGCGATCAGGGTAAATCCATTACTGCTGCTGTGCGTGCTGATGGAAGTACAAATATTACAGTGGATAATTGCAATATCATCAGTAATGGTAATGGAAGCGGGGTATATTTGCATACCGATTCAATATGTACTATTTCAAGTAACAGAATAGAGGTATTAACTAATACTAAAACATCTGAGTGCGATGTTATCCATATGGCAGGTTATGGCGGCGGACATACAATTACAGGCAATACCCTAATTCAGGGTGGATTATTGGGCCATCCTTATTTTCATAAAGATTTACTGCAATTCGGGGCTTATGGAGGCCGGGTTGGTACAAAAAGACTTACTACCACGATAGCAAATAATTTTATGATGGCTCTTGATACAAATATTGTTATGGTTGCAGGTATCAATAGTGACAATACCCAGCCCTTAAGATGGATCATTTATAATAATATTATTGTTGAACGAGCTCATGGGAATACAGGCATTGCCTTATATGACAATTATGATGAGCTTACTTATAATGGTAAATCAAGCGCATACATATTAAACAATACCTTTATTAACAATAACGGATATAATGCAAAAATCGGCAATACAGATACGCTTGTAATGAAGAATAATATTTTCTACATGACAGATTCCAATAATGAAAACATATGGTACTCCGACCGGGACGGATTTACTCCTATTGTTAAGGATATTGATTATAACCAATATTATAATGGTAATACAGGAGAAGCTGTTATAGATACGGGGGATGTTTCGGGAGCTGAAAATTCTAATCTTACAAAGTCAGAATGGCAAAGGAAACATAATTATAACGGGACTCATTGTGATATTCACGGATCGAGCAGTCAACCTTCATTTGTTAATATATGGGGGAGCAAAATTACCGATTATCGGCTTACAGGCGGAACCGGCCATGGGGTTAATTTATCTAAATATTTTACAACAGATATAACAGGCACAATCAGACCAGAAGCGACAGAATGGGACAGAGGTGCAATTCAGAACAAATAATTAATTTTATTCGAATAACATGGATAACCAATGGCTGATTTTCAATGTGGTTTGAGTAATTGAACCTAATGATAAATCGATTAATTATTTCTTAACAGACCGGAATTTGTCTTTAATCTTAGAATAAAGATATAGAATGCCGGCAGCACACAGTATATTAATAAACGGCATAAAGGGCAACCTATATCTACTTCCTCCGACAGCACCCGTTAGTATTGTAAAATACAATATTATGAATATCAAGAGGAAAACATACTTATTCTTAAGCTTAGCTGATAAATAAATTCCATATAAGGAATAGAGATAATTTATCAGCAGAAATAAAAATATACTTATCGTAATTACAATTTCTGCCAGTGACATACTCATGAACATATTAAGATACCGGAAATTGGCAGAATATTTTCCTGTACCGTCATACCTGGATTCCTGATGAAAGTTTGAAGCAATTACACCCGAAGGGGATGCACAATATAAATATACAACTCCCATCAATTGCCTTTTACAGTACAAGATAAAATTGTCTCTGATATATTCCCCGGCAATGTTCGAGAAAATCCGTGAGTTTTTATAGGGATTTAACTCTGTAGTATCGTAACCTCTTTGAAGTGCTAACTTATCAAACTTATTGCGTACTTCTTCAATCGGCATTCCTGTTTTATATGATTCTGTAGATGCAACATTATAAAATAACAGATTATAACCAGATATTGAAGATAGGTTTACCTCACCATATTTTGAA
Organism: Ignavibacteriaceae bacterium; assembly: GCA_031292455.1. Taxonomy (GTDB): domain Bacteria; phylum Bacteroidota; class Ignavibacteria; order Ignavibacteriales; family Ignavibacteriaceae; genus Fen-1301. The sequence continues at coordinate 11,281 of JARLHC010000076.1, read as the reverse complement.
TAATTATGATATAGCCAAGGAGAAATTGCTGCTATAAATATAACCGTAAATACTACTGAATATAATAGTTTTAATTTTACCGTAATGTTAGAGAACAAAAAAATGAATATAATAATGACTAAAGGGAATAAATAGGATATAGGTCGCACTAAAGTTGCTAATCCTAATGCTAAAGCGCTGATGATCAGGAATGTATAATTTTTTCTTATAATTCCATTACACAGATAATACGTAGACACAAGGAACAAGAAAACAAATAAAGTATCGGTTAATAATTGAACGGAATAAATTATCTGTAGAGGATCGATAGCAAAAAGAAAAGCAGATAATAAGGCAATATTCCGGGAAAATATTGCTGATGCAATTTTATATAATAACAGGAGCGAAGCTATATTCATTATTATCTGCAAAAATAGCACAAGCCATATCTTACATGAAGAAATAGCATAGATCATTGCAACAAATAATGGATAACCCGGGGTTCGGAAAGTATCAAAATCTTCAAAAGATTTCTTAGATAATAACGATAATGCTAATTGATGGTATCCGGCGGCATCCTTTACTAAGATAGTCTTATTTATAACCTCATTTTCCCAGGGCTGCAATGCAATAAAAAATATCATTCTAATTATAAAAGCCAAAAGAATAATCAGAAGCAGTCCTTTGGTATTAAACAACTGATAGAAATTATTTTTTTTCATGATGTTTATTTTAATAATATTTTAAAATCCGGGGTGAAGGAATTTATTAATTTTATTTATGAACAGATCCGGTTGATCTACAAAGGTCATATGTCCGCTTTTGGGCAGGATAAAAAGTTCGGAACCTACGATTAACTTATGCATTTCCTCCGATAAGGAAGGGGCGCATTCATCATGATCGCCCACAGTAATTAGTGTTGGAACTTTAATGGACGGAAGAAGTTCAGCGTACTCAACTGATTTCAGGTTGCCGTCAATAATAAATTCTCCATTTGATCCCCACATTTGGCGGTAAAGATCCCATGACATAATTCCGGAGGTCAAAGGGTCATAATTCGCATCGGGATGGTTTTGATAAAGGTAAGGGAAATAACCGTCGCCCCATGCGGAAATCATATACTCCTGAGTGTAGCGTTGTTTTTCGTAATCTTTTCCATTGCCGTATAATCCTGCTTTTTCAAGAGAGTTAATTTTATTGCGCAGTTCAGGAGTCATATTCTCTTTCATTTTATTAAATACTTCATTCATCTTTTTGGTGCTGTGAAAAGTACTGCATAGAATAAGGCGGGATAAATTCTTCTGATATTTTAATGCATAAGCCTGGGCAAGCACTCCGCCGTAAGAATGTCCCAGAAGATTTATCTTTCCCAAATTAAGTGCCTTTCTTACTGCCTCAACATCTTCCACCATATTGGCAACAGTATAAGCGGAAACATCCTCCAGCTTCTGGGATTTGCCCGAGCCACGTTCATCAATAAAGATAAGGCGATTATTCCGGGCAAGAGGAATAAGATAAGGAAGGAAATAATCGTGAGAAGCGCCGGGTCCTCCATGCACAATAAATAGTGGAGCGCCCTTTCCGAATGTTGTATAATAAATTAAAACACCGTTTGCATCGATATAACCCTCCTGAATTTGAAGAACAGAATTATTCAGGTCTTCATGTTTGGACTTATGAGGTTTTACATCCGATTGGGCGTTTATAATAGTTATGAAGAAGCACAGGAATATCAGGAAAGTGAGGAAGTGTTTCATGGCTTTTCAATCCTTAAATAAGAATTAAAGAAATTCGTTTGGGAATCGTGATAATAAAATAGGAATCTATGGATTAAAAAGAAATTCTCAGTTAATTATTTAAGGTTAGATTGAGGTGAATGGGACGGGAAAATGTCTATGGGTTGGGATAGAGTTTCTCATTATCAGAATTGAGAAAGGAGATAATGGGGTGCATTTTTGCTTAATTTTCGCATGTTTTTTCGGGTAGTAGGAATATATCTGAGTCGCTACAAAGTCGTTCATCTCTCGTTCATCTCATACTCATCTCCCGATCAAGTGATGTAAATTTCTACAGTGTTTTATATTGAGATAGATTTGAGGGGGTTTGATGATCAAATTGAGGGTTTAGAGATGGAATAGATGCTTAAAATAAAAAATCCTCATAAGCATAAACTTAAGAGGATTTAGATTGCGGGGCCGACGAGACTCGAACTCGCGACCTCCTGCGTGACAGGCAGGCGTTCTAACCAACTGAACTACGACCCCGAACTATTAAAAAGAACGTTAAAAAAAGAGACCGAAATATATAGGAGAGTGACTGAAAAATCAAATTTTTCTCTCTAATATATCAGTTTATTATTTATCCTTCGGCAAAAGAGATACCTACTTTTTTAGCAACAATTACTGCCTGAGTATCGAGGCGTACCAGTTTCTGCCTGGCGATAGCATCTTCTATTCTAACGTTTTTAATTTCGCTTCCTTTAAGTGCAACCATTCTGCCATATTTCCTTTGTGCAGCTAGTTCTATAGCGAAGGCGCCGAACTTTGTAGACAGTATACGATCATAAGGAGTAGGGCTGCCGCCTCTTTGAACATGCCCCAGGACTGTAACTCTTGATTCCCTACCGGTATTATCTTCTATTTTTTTGCATACAACCTCACCGATACCACCAAGCTGAACAGGGTCGTGTCGTTTAATATCCAACCCTTTAGTAACCATTAATCCGTCAATAGGTTTTGCGCCTTCAGCGACACAAACGAGGCTGAATTTTTTACCCATTAATTCTCTCATCAATATTTTTTCATATACTTTATCCCAAGAGAAAGGAATTTCAGGGATCAGGATAATATCGGCACCGCCTGCAATGCCGCCGTTAAGGGCTATCCATCCGGCATAGCGTCCCATAACCTCAACGACAATAACCCTATGGTGAGAGGAAGCGGTAGTATGTAGCCGGTCCAATGCTTCCGAGACGACCCAGACAGCGGAATCATGTCCGAAGGTCTGGTCAGTAGCTTCAAGATCGTTATCGATAGTTTTGGGGACACCTACCATATTCATACCCATTTCGCCGAGTTTCTGGCAGATATGCATAGTACCGTCGCCGCCGATAGCGATCAGAGCATCGAGGTTCCAGGCCTGGTAATTCTTAAGAGCCGCGGCAGATTTATTGAGAATTTCAATTACGCCGTCTTTATTTACAGGCCAATGGAATGGATCTCCTTTATTTGAGGAGCCCAGAATAGTGCCTCCACGGGCAAGAATACCGGATACATCTTCATTTGTCAGTTCTTTTGCACGCCCTTCTACCAATCCTTCAAATCCATCAAGGATACCAAGAACCGACATTCCATAATCCTGGGCCGGTTTTGTAACCCCTCTTATGACTGCATTTAGGCCGGGGCAATCGCCTCCCCCTGTTAGTATACCAATTCGTCTTACTTTTGATTGTGCCATGTGATTCGTTTTTATATTTTATTAGTTGTTTTAAAATGCACTTTTGCTATTTCATTCAGATATTCCATACCGAACTGATTCTTAATCTCCTTAAGCCTGAGGTCAACAATTTTTGATGCGCCTTTAGGGAGTATAAGATTATTTTTAGCTGCCTGTTCATCGAACCATTCATTAAACCTGTTTCGTGCAAGTATAGATGCGGCAGCTACTGCAGTATACTTTTCCGCTTTGGTAAACTGCATAAGGTTTATTTGCTTACCTTTTTCCTGCAGTGAATTTCTTATCAATTTTTCATCGCCGAACTTATCACTTATTGCGTCATTAACATTATCGTTGGCAAGAAGATTTTCAATCACCTTAGCATGAGACCATCCAAGTATCCTGTTAACATTCTTCATCTTTGCATGAAGATTATTATATGTTGCAGGAGTAATGACAATAATATTAAACTTATTGCCAATAATCCTTTTAATTTCAGGCGACAATTTTTTAATGATAACGTCGCTCAAGAGCTTGCTATCTTTAACACCTATTTTCTTAAGCTGAGCGGAAGTAGATTCATCAACAATAACTCCCGCGACAACAAGGGGTCCGAAATAATCGCCTTTGCCAGATTCGTCCGTACCTATATAACAGGACGGTTCCGGTATTTCATTCTTTTGGTAAACTGATTTATTATCAGATAACAGGTTATTTATTTCTGAATAAATCTGAGAATCTTTATTACCCTGAATAACAGTCTTATTCCCCTTTTTACCAAAATATACAAGTATCTTTAACTTTTCTTTTCCATTATTGACCCGGAGCTCATAGTTATAATCATTTAATTCAGGAGCAGAGACAATAAATGACAGATCCTTCAGTTTTGCGGTATAAGATTCTACTATTTTCCTGGCTGATTCTTGTATAATATACACTTAGTATTTTTTTAAGTTATAAAAATAATGATTTTTTCATACTATTGCTTGGAACTGCAACTAAATATTATGGTATAAAGTTTGATACAATATAAATGAAAATTGACATTAGCACTATATACTATTAGTTTATTAATAACAAATGACAGGAGTTAGCTGTGAAAAATCTTCTTAAAATATTCTTTATTTTATTGATGGGTGTAATGGTTATTTACGCTCAGGGGAATAAAGATATTGTTGATAAGGCGCAGAAGGTAACTGTAAGGCTGCAGCAGAAACTATTACTATCTAATGATCAGACTGAAAAGATAAAGAACCTTGTTATAGAAAACTACACTCAGATAAAGGAAAACAAGACCAGTGTACTTGAAACAAAGGTAATAAGCCTGTTAAATGATAAACAGAAAGAGAAGTTTAACATTATTAAAAAAGACTGGCTCCTATCGATATCGCAGCAATCCAAATAAGTAATTCAGTACTCATTCAGGTTTTATATCTGAATGAGTACGTATAGGTAAGTTTACCTGGCTCCCCATTTTAATACTTCAAGCTTTACCTCGGTAATACCATTTTTGATCATATCCAGTTTCTTGGCAGCACCAAAGGATACATCGATTATACGTCCGTTAAAATCAGGTTTTCTGTCATTTATTCTAACAATAACGGATTTATTATTCAGCAGGTTTATTACGCGTAATATTGTGTTATATGGATAAGTAAGATGGGCGGCTGTAAGATCATTTTTCCTGAAAACCTCTCCGCTGGTAGTTTTTTCCCCGTCATATTTCTCACTGTAATAAGATGCCACACCGGTTTTGGATTCAAGTACAGGCAAATTACTGTAGTCATCTTTCATAACGGGGTCCTGTACTTTATTATCCCTTTTTAACTTTCTTTCCTCATACGGAGAACTAGGTCTTTTGTTATCATTGGAACCATACCTGGAGGAACTGCCGCATCCTATAATGAACATTACAAATAATAAAGGGATAAAAACTTTCATCTGATTATTGCAATATAGAAGCAGCTTTGATTACAGCTGTTTCTGTCCTTAACCTGTTACCGGCCAGGTTATACAGGTTATCAGCGTTAAACAATTCCAGTTCATCTTCATCGAGCCCGCCTTCAGGACCGAATACAAAGTAATAGTTTATACCAGGTTTAATTTTAAGAGTGCCGATCTTTTTTGAAGTATTCTGTTCGAATCCTATCTTCTCCCCTGCTGCAGAAAATATTTCATTTATAGAACTCACAATTTTAATTTCCGGAAGGAAACTGGTTAGGGATTGTTTCATTGCGGCGATTAATATTTTATTCCATCGGTCAATCCTATCCCCTTTTGATACTGATCTTCTTGATTCAAATATTATAAAGTGAGTAATACCCAGCTCAACACATTTTTCCAATGCAAATTCAAACCGGTCAGGATTTTTTAATTTGGGTATGCAGAATATCAGATTGCTTTTTTCATTTTTATAATGGTATGAATTAAGGGGTTTAACAGAAAGGTAAGATTTATCAATATCCTTTATTTCAGATTCAAAGATATTCCCTTTACCATCAGTTATAAAAATGATATCCCCCCTGATATGTCTCATTACTTTTGATATATGATAAAAATCCTCACCGACTATATGTAAAATGCCATTGACTAATCCGGCCGGAGAATAGTAAAGCTCAATATTGGATAAATATAAATCATTCATTGTAGTACGACATAAAAATTAAGTCAGAACGATAATGTGTGAAACTAATAAATCTAAAATGAGATTCCAAGATCCAGTACTATTTCGGACTTAAGCCGATCATTAAACGCCAGCTCGATCCGCATTATATTATAAGGAAGAAAAAGGAAAGTGAATCCAAAACCGAATCCTGAATCGAAATCCCTAAGGCCCACTTCTTTACCAAGTTGTTTTACAGTACCGGCATCTCCGAAAATTTGTGTATATAGGGCAACCCTGTATGATAAGAATTGTTTAGGCACAACAGGAATAAAGTTCAGGTTAATATCAATATCTTTAACAAGAGGATGGTAAAACTCAAGGGAAGTAAGTAAATAGTCATTTCCTTCCCTTACATCGTGCAGATATCCGCGGATCCTTTCCTGGTAACCAAGAATGGAATAATCATAATAAGGAATAGACTTACCTGCTGTTATTCTTGAAGTAAAGCGCCATTTACTTAATATATCCCAGAATAAAGGTCTATACTCTCTGAAATCGAACTGATAAATCTGATAATTAATATCCTTTATTCCGAGTCCTTTTAATAGAACAGATGCGGAGCCTAATATCCCGTTTCTTGGGAACTGAGCAAGATCCCTTGTATCGTAGACATAACTTGCACCGAGGAACATAAGTCTATCTATGCGTTGATCCGAAGCATTTATTCCGGGGAAATATAAAGGAGTTTCAATATAATTAAAGCCGGTAGTTATTGAGATATTATGAAATAAAGCAATACGTTTTCCCAGAGATATCTGAGCGTTTATCATCTTCTGATCGAACACAGAGCCATACTTATTTTCGGCGAGAATACTTTTATTCTGCACATAATTATATGAAAGAAGAGTACTCAGGTATACATTCTCATTATAATTTAAGACCGGAACTATATATTCAAGTGTTAATGAAGGGTCATATCCCAGTCCTGCTTTTACTCTGACAGTCTCATTCCTTCCCCTGAAGTTTTTAATGGCAAGGTCTATTCCATAGGAGATTTTTTTCCAATCACCGTTTTTTAATTCGGCGAAGGGAATGGGCCATATATACCATGATTCATCGACTTCTATTACCACAAATATTTTTCTATTATAGCTGACGGGATAAATTTTAACCTGATTAAAGATATCAAGACTGTAAACCCTATCTTTATTATAAGCGGCAAGTTTAGTATTAAGGGAGTCCCCCTGCTTAAAAGTAAGTTCTCGCAGGATAATATAATCCTTTGTTATTTTATTCCCCTTTATAATAATCGTATCAACTTTTATTGAATAATTGCCTGTAATAACTGTTGAATCATTTTCCTGTGCATACACTTTCAGGCAGATTAGGAATAATATAGATAGAAAGAAATATTTGGACATAGATGAATATTTTACCTGCAAAAGTTGTATTCGATAGCAATACATTTATCCTGAATTACCTGGATTCCCATTTCTTCGGCAGGTTTTACTGCATCATCATTTCTTATTCCGAGCTGCAGCCACAGCACTTTTGGTTTCTTAATCAAAACATCGGGTATTAGCTCCGGAATAGAATCTGAATTCCTGAATACATCCACAATATCGATATCCTGTTCAATGTCAGAAAGTTTTTTATAGATTTTAATTCCATCGAAATCTTTTTGCACAGGATTAACGCCGATTACATTATATCCGCGAGCTTTTAGAAATACAGCTATCCTTCCGCTATCCCTTCCGGGTTTATTAGAAATACCAACAACAGCAATAGTCTTCGATTCTTTTATTATTTCACAAATTGTTCTCATACAGATTCTTCACTATAAGAGGAAACGGGAGCACAGGTACATACAAGGTTCCTGTCACCATAAGCATTGTTAATTCTGCCTACAGCAGGCCAGAACTTACGTACTCTTGTCCATGCAGTGGGAAATACTGCTTTTTCTCTTGAATAAGGATGGTTCCAATCACCGGAAATAACCGATTCGGCAGTATGGGGCGAATTCTTCAGGACGTTATCTATAGGATCGGCAATCCCTGTTTCTATTTCCCTGATTTCCTCTCTTATTGAAAGAAGAGCTTCACAGAATCTGTCAAGTTCTGACTTTGATTCGCTTTCGGTAGGTTCAATCATTAAAGTGCCATGCACAGGGAAGGAGACTGTTGGAGCATGGTATCCATAGTCCATTAATCTTTTTGCTATATCTTCTACATCAATTTGAGCAGAGTCTTTGAAATTGCGCATATCGAATATTAGTTCATGACCAACTCTTCCTCTCTTGCCGGAGTATAGCACATTAAATGTCGATCCAAGTTTTGCCTGAAGGTAGTTGGCATTTAGAATAGCATTCATAGTAGCTTTTGTTAATCCGCTGCTTCCCATCATTTTAATATAGGCATACGATATTACTAAAATACCTGCGCTTCCCCACGGTGCCGAAGATACAGAATGAATCCCCTTTTCATGGCCAAGATCAATTATAGGATGATTGGGAAGAAATTGTGCAAGATGTTCAGATGCAGCAATAGGCCCTACTCCGGGTCCTCCTCCACCGTGCGGTATGCAAAATGTTTTATGCAGATTAAGATGGCAGATATCAGCTCCTATCATTGCCGGACTGGTTAGTCCTACTTGTGCATTCATGTTGGCGCCGTCCATATAAACCTGTCCACCGTTCTGATGGATTATGCTGCATATCTCCTTTACATCTTCCTCAAAGACACCGTGAGTAGATGGATATGTTATCATCAGAGCACCCAGATTATTTTTATTCTGTTCAACTTTCTTTTTCAGATCATCAATATCAATATTCCCTTCTGCAGTTGAATTTACCACTACCACCTTCATACCAGCCATAGCAGCACTTGCAGGATTTGTACCATGAGCCGAAGCCGGTATAACAACTACGTTACGGTGTCCCTCTCCTCTGCTAATGTGGTATTCACGAATAACCATAAGACCCGTATATTCACCCTGCGCTCCGGAGTTTGGTTGGAGTGATACTGCTTTGAATCCGGTTATTTCAGAAAGGTCCTTCTCGAGCTCATCAAATATCTGCCTGTATCCTTTTACCTGTTCTACTGGTGCGAAAGGATGTATCTTGCTGAACTGAGGCCAGGTTATGCCAAGCATTTCAGTTGTAGCATTAAGTTTCATAGTGCAGGAACCCAATGAGATCATTGAGTGCATTAGGGAAAGGTCTTTGTTCTCCAGACTTTTAATATATCTCATCATCTCAGTTTCAGAATGATAAGAGTTGAATACCGGAAATTGTAGAAATTCAGTTGTTCTGGCAAATGAGGCCGGGTAATCAATAGTAACATTTTCACCCAGATTTCTAATTGTATTTTCATCCACCTTTTTATTTACGGCAGACGCGAATACAGATATTATATCCAGAATATTTGAATAGTCAGTAGATTCATTAAGTGATATTCCTATAGAGCCATCCTTAAAATAACGGAAGTTCATTTCATTTTTAGTGGCATTTTCAACAATGCGTGTAAGTTTCTGAATTGAATTATCACCAAGGTGTATATGAAGAGTATCGAAGTAATTTTTATTTATTTGCTCATAGCCAAGATTTCTCAACGACTTGTCCAGGACCTTTGCAAGCTTATGGATTTTACCTGCAATTCTTTTTAATCCGTTTGGTCCATGATACACCGCATACATCCCGGCCATAATAGCTAACAAAACCTGTGCAGTGCAGATATTACTTGTAGCTTTTTCTCTTCTGATATGCTGCTCTCTTGTACCCAGAGCCATCCTGTACGCGAGTTTTTTATTAAGATCAATTGATGCTCCGATTATTCGTCCGGGTATGTATCTTTTATATTCATCCTTTGTAGAAAAGTATGCTGCATGCGGGCCTCCATATCCCATTGGAATACCGAATCTTTGTGAATTTCCCACAGCACAATCGGCACCAAATTCTCCCGGAGGAGTAAGCAGACAAAGACTCAGAAGATCAGCTGCTGTAACTGTATATATATTATTTTTTTTAGCTTCTTTGAAAAGATCACTGTAATCATAAATTTCCCCGCTGTCAGATGGATACTGAACCAACAGTCCGAATATACTTTTATTTAATCCCGCCTTCTTATGATCTCCAATCACCAGTTCAATTCCTAACGGTTTGGAACGTGTTTTCAGAACTTCTATCGTCTGTGGAAAACATTCTTCCGATACAAAAAATTGATGCGCCTCTTTCTCTTTCCTGATTGTATGAAACATTATCATAGCCTCTGCAGCCGCTGTTCCCTCATCAAGTAAAGATGCATTTGCTATTTCTAAACCTGTCAGATCAGCAATTACTGTCTGAAAATTAATCAGCGCTTCTAATCTTCCCTGGGAAATCTCTGCCTGGTATGGTGTATACTGAGTATACCAGCCTGGATTTTCAAGTATATTTCTCTGTATTACAGCAGGAGTAATTGTATTGTAATATCCCATTCCGATATAGGATTTAAATACCTTATTCTTTCCTGCAATCTTCTTCAGATTTTCTATAAATCTGTATTCGGTTACAGGTTCACTTAATTTTAAGTTACTATTTAATTTTATGGATGCAGGTATTGTTTCATTAATTAGTTGATCAAAATTGTCAACGCCAATAGTTTTTAGCATTTCACTGACATCATTTTGGTCTGGACCGATATGTCTGTTAACAAAATTATCCGGGTGTTCAAAAATATTCATATAGAGATCTCTCTTAAGTTCTTATTTGGAAAAATTTGAATATGAAAATTAAAGAATTTATACCAGAAAGGGGAATGAAACTAAATTGTAGCGGATTTCTGATTGAGGACGTTCATAGCAGCCTGGGCAGCTTTCTGCTCAGCACTTTTTTTATTTCTCCCTGTTCCTACACCATAATCTACATTATTTATCGATACCTTTATAGTAAATAACCTGTTGTGCTGCGGACCTTCTTCATTAATAACTGAATAAACTGGATTCTCCATCTTACTTGCCTGAGAAAACTCCAATAGCTGGCTTTTATAATTTTCATCAAGAAGAAACTCACCTTCCTTGGAATTTGGTTCTATTAAAACCCTGGAAACGAATTCTTTGGCAGGTATAAGTCCATTATCCAGGTATATCGCTCCTATTAATGCTTCAAGCGCATCACATAATACTGTCCTGGATCCATTTGTAAATGAGTTTGACAGGTTTTTACTTACTAAAAGATATTTGGAAAGATTAATCCTTTCGGATGCATCAGCAAGGGCTATCCGGTTA